>JAWWPH010000267.1:0-21976 GCA_033850875.1 Nocardioidaceae bacterium
GCTCGACGAGGCGGTCGAGGAGGAAGGTTTGCGCAACGTCCGTACGGTGGCCTTCGAGGGCCTCCTCGTCGACTTCTGCCGAGCTCAGGAGGCGACTGTCATCGTCAAGGGGCTCCGCGCATCGACAGACTTCGACTACGAGCTCCCGATGGCGCAGATGAACCGGTCGCTGTCAGGGGTCGACACGCTGCTGGTGCCGACCAGCGCCAGGTGGTCGTTCGTGTCGTCGAGCCTGGTCAAGGAGGTGGCCGGGTTCGGCGGCGACGTGACCGGACTCGTACCGGCCGCCGTTGCCGCGCGGCTGCGCCGGCTGTGGCCTCGCTGAGCCGCGTCCCCGGATGCGCCGCCCCGCCCCGGCGCACGCCACGATTTGAGCGGAGTATTACCGACCCGTTACGCTGACGTGCGGTCTCCGTAACGGCGGACCGTTGATCTGCTGGGCCTACCGGAAGTTAGTGCGATGCGTCTCGACCCGCGTTCGCCGCTCGTCATCAACACCCACGAGCTCGGACGACGCCCGGGTTCGATGCGTACCCTCGAGCTCTCGGTACCGGCCCCGGAAGATCTCGGCATCGAGCTCATCGGTGTCCCTGCCGGATCGCCGGTCGAGGTGGAGCTGCGCCTCGAGGCGGTCATGGAAGGGGTGCTTGCGTCCGGCCGGGCGTGGGTGACGCTGTCGGGGGAGTGCGCACGGTGCCTGGAGCCGCTCGAGGACGACCTCGAGGTGACGCTGCAGGAGCTGTACGTCTATCCCGAGAGCGACGCGGAGGAGGACGAGGCCAGCCGACTCGAGGGCGAGCTGCTCGACCTGGAGCCGGTGCTGAGGGACGCGGTGGTGCTCGCACTGCCGTTCCGGCCGGTATGCACCCCGGACTGTCCAGGGCTGTGCCTCGAGTGCGGGGCACGTCTGCAGGACGACCCGGGCCACGCTCACGAGGAGAGCGTCGACCCACGGTGGGCCGCGCTCTCGACACTGACCACCAACGCTGCCGACGGTTCCGTCGGCTCGGACGAGGAGTAATTGTGGCTGTCCCCAAGCGGAAGATGTCGCGGAGCAACACGCGCCACCGCCGTTCACAGTGGAAGGCTGCCGCACCCTCCCTGGTGACCTGCGCCAACCCGGCCTGTCTGTCCAAGCACCTCCCGCACCGGGCGTGCCCTCAGTGCGGCCAGTACGGCGCCCGGGCCGACCGCCGTCAGGTCCTCTAGCCCGGAGCCGCCGTGGAGGATGCCGAGCTGACGCCCGCCCGCGCGGAACTGTGCGCCGAGCTGGGCGTGCCGGGGCTCGACGGGGACCTGCTCCACCGTGCCCTGACCCATCGGTCGTTCGCGTACGAGAACGGCGGTCTGCCCACCAACGAGAGGCTCGAGTTCCTCGGTGACTCCGTCCTCGGCGTGGTCGTCACCGAGGCGCTGTACCGGGCGCACCCGGACCTCTCCGAAGGACGGCTCGCGAAGCTCCGGGCCGCCGTGGTCAACGCCCGCGCCCTCGCCGACGTCGCGCGCACGCTCGGGCTCGGCTCCCACATCCTGCTCGGCCGCGGCGAGGAGTCGACCGGTGGCCGCGACAAGTCGTCCATCCTGTCCGACACCGTGGAGGCCGTGATCGGGGCCATCTACCTCGACCAGGGCTTCACGGTCGCGGGCGAGGTGGTGCACCGCCTGTTCGATCCGCTGATGGCCGCTGCCGCCGACCTGGGCGCCGGACTCGACTGGAAGACCAGCCTGCAGGAGCTCGCGGCCGACCTCGGCCTGGGCGTCCCCGAGTACATCCTCGAAGACAGCGGCCCCGACCACGAGAAGACGTTCGTCGCCCAGGTGCGGGTCGGCGACAGCGTCTACGGGCACGGCACCGGCCGCTCGAAGAAGGAGGCCGAGCAGCAGGCCGCCGAGACCGGCTGGCGCGCCATCCGGGCCGACGACCCGCTGAAGGCCGCCGCGGCCTCGCGCGACGTCGACGGGTACGTCGTCTTCGACGCACCTCACGTGCTCTGACCTGCCGTTGCCCGAGCTACCCGAGGTCGAGGTCGTCCGGCGAGGACTCGAGCGGTACGTCGTCGGAGCGACCGTCCAACGCGTCAGGGTGCTGCACCCGCGGCCACTGCGGCGACACCTCGCCGGTCCGGCCGACTTCGCCACGCGTCTGACCGGCCGCCGGATCGTCGCGACCCGGCGGAGGGGCAAGTACCTGTGGCTCGCGCTCGACTCGGGCGACGCGGTACTGGGCCACCTGGGCATGAGCGGCCAGCTCCTCGTCGTGCCACGTGCAGCTCCCCCCGAGCGTCATCTCCGCGTCGTGCTCGAGCTCGACGACGGCCTCGACCTGCGGTTCGCCGACCAGCGGATGTTCGGGGGGCTCTTCATCTCGGCGGACGGCGCCGACCTGCCGCCGGAGATCGCCCACATCGCCCGCGACCCGCTCGACCCCGCGTTCGACGAGGCCGTCTTCGAGGCGGCGGTCCACCGCAGGAGGACCGGGATCAAGCGGGCGCTCCTGGACCAGTCCCTGATCTCGGGCGTGGGCAACATCTACGCGGACGAGGCGCTGTGGGCGGCTCGACTGCACTATGCCCGTCCGACCGAGACGCTGAGGCGTGCGGAGCTCCGTCGGCTGCTGTACGAGGTCCGGGCCGTCATGACCCGTGCCCTGGACCAGGGTGGGACCTCGTTCGACGCTTTGTACGTCAACGTCAACGGCGAGTCCGGCTACTTCGACCGGTCCCTGGCGGTGTACGGGCAGGAGGGGCGGCCGTGCCCCCGCTGCGGCACCGCGATCCGTCGCGACGCGTTCATGAACCGGTCGTCGTACACCTGCCCGAGATGCCAGCCGAGGCCGCGCCGGGCCCGCTGGTAGTCAGGCTTCAGCCGTCGCCTCGCGCCGGGCGGCGCGCCAGCTCGGCGGTGATCTCGGGAGGCACATGGCCGTCGGCGTCGATCGGGGTCCAGAGCTCGCTGCGGAGCCACTCCGACCCGCAACCCGTACAGGCGAAGACGGCTGCGGGATCTCCCGCCGCGTCGACCACCACCGACTCCTCGGTACGCGTCCACACGCAGACCGACTGACACGGTTCCGCGGCGAGGACCCGGGCACCTGGAAGCGGCTCGCTCATGGGCCCAGTGTGCCCCGCCCGCGTGGCTGCCGGCTCCGGCCTTCGCGCGCTCGCGCCCGGCGCCCGTAAGGACCCGACCTGCAGGTCGAAGTTGACCCGAACCTCCTCAAGTGTCACCCTGGAGACAGCAGCAGCGAACCTCTTCGCCGGCTCCCGGCGCATCGCGCCGAGGCTCCATGCCGGCGTCCTCCCCCCGCTGCGCGACACAACCTGGCTCTTGGAGGGCATTCATGGCAAAGGCTCTGCTCGGGTACATGGGCGGTGACGCCCGCCTGATGGAGGAGAACCGCCGGCTGCGTCGCCGACTCGCGGATCTCGAAGCCGTGGTCTTGCGGCTGCAGGCCGAGAACGACGCCCTGGCAGCGCGCCTGCATGAAGGCGAGCTGCTCGTCGTACCGGACGACATCCGCGCGCGGGCGACCGCTTCCGCCTGAGGGCGGACTTCCGACCCGGCTGGTGAAGACACCGGCCGGGGCCCGGGCATGCCTACGGCGTGGTGCAGCCCCGGATGTCAGTGTGCACGGTTAGTGTCGAGGCGAGTCTTCCCCGGCCCGATACGGCGACGAGCGCCTGGCGAAGGAGCACCGCTTGCACCTCAAGACGCTGACGCTGCGCGGCTTCAAGTCGTTCGCCTCGTCCACGACGTTGCGGCTCGAGCCGGGCATCACCTGCATCGTCGGGCCCAACGGCTCCGGCAAGTCCAACGTGGTGGACGCGCTGGCATGGGTGATGGGCGAGCAGGGAGCGCGCAGCCTGCGCGGCGGCAAGATGGAAGACGTCATCTTCGCCGGCACGTCGGTACGCCCGCCGCTGGGTCGCGCCGAGGTGCTGCTGACGATCGACAACTCCGATGGGGCGCTGCCGATCGACTATGCCGAGGTGACGATATCCCGCACGATGTTCCGCAACGGCGGGTCGGACTACGCCATCAACGGGCAGGTGTGCAGGCTTCTCGACGTTCAGGAGCTGCTCAGCGACTCCGGCATCGGGCGCGAGATGCACGTCATCGTCGGACAGGGACAGCTCGACGACATCCTCCGCGCCTCGCCTGAGGAGCGGCGCGGGTTCATCGAAGAGGCCGCGGGCGTCCTCAAGCACCGCAGACGCAAGGAGAAAGCGGTCCGCAAGCTCGACGCGACCGAGGGCAACCTGACGCGGCTCGCAGACCTGCTCGGCGAGATCCGCCGGCAGCTCAAACCCCTCGGGCGGCAGGCCGAGGTGGCTCGACGGGCCTCGACCGTGCAGGTGGAGGCCCGTGACGCACGCGCCCGGCTGCTCGCCGACGACGTCGTCGCCCTGCAGCAGGCGCTGGCAGCGGAGCTCGCGGACGAGGAGGCTCTGGCGGCCCGGCGTCACGACACCGAGACCGAGCTGGCAGCCGCCAGGACCGTCGAGCTGGAGCTGGAAGTCGCCCTCAGCTCCGATGCGCCTCTGCTCGCCGTCGCCCAGGAGACCTGGTTCGCACTGGCGGGGCTGCGTGAACGGGTCAGGGCCACGGCCGGCCTCGCCGCCGAGCGCGCCCGGAACACCGCGGACGATCCCGCTGATCTCCCCTCCGTGCGGGACCCCGAGGAGCTGCAGGCCGAGGCGGAGCGGTTGCGTGCCGAGGAGGCCGACCTCGCGCGTGACCTCGATGACCGCCGGCAGTCACTGGACGAGGCCATCGCGCTGCGGCAGCTGGACGAGTCCGCCCACGCCGCCGAGGACCGCCGCGTCGCGGAGCTGCTGCGGGCCGCGGGTGACCGCCGGGAGGGACTCGCCAGGCTCACCGGGCAGGTCAACACACTGCGCAGCCGGGCGGCGGCGGCCGAGGAGGAGATGGGCAGGCTGCACTCGGCGCGCAACGAGGCGGCGGCCCGCGCGGAACGCGCCCGCCGGGATTTCACGACGCTGGAGACCACCATCGCCGGGCTCGATGCGGGCGAGCGCGGGCTGGACGCGGAGTACGAGAGTGCGTGCGCCCTCGTCCGTGACATCGACGACCGGCTGGAGAAGCTGCGCTCGCAGGCCCGGGCCGCCGACAGCGAGCGGGGCGCGCTGGCGGCCCGTCTCGACGCGCTCCAGCTCGGCCTCACGGGCCGGGACGGCGTGGGTGCGCTGTTGTCGGCGTCTGCTCCGCCGGCCGGTGTGATCGGCTCCTTGGCGTCGCTGATCGGCGTCCGGCACGGGTTCGAGACAGCCATCGCCGTGGCCCTCGGGGCGGCGTCGGACTCGGCGGCCGTGGACGGGCTCGATGCTGCCCTCGACGTGGTCGAGTACCTCAAGGAGGCCGATCTCGGCCGGGCGGGGCTCGTGGTGGCCGGCGACCGCTCCGACGACGCAGCCGAACGTGCCGCGTGGCCGCCGCTTCCGCCGGGGGCCGTTTACGCGGTGGACGCGGTCGACGCGCCCGCGCGTGTACGCCCGGCCCTCACCCGGCTGCTGCGCAGGGTCGCGGTCGTCGACGACGTCGCCGCCGGCCGCACCCTCGTCGACGCGCAGCCCGACTGTGTCGCCGTGACCTCCACCGGCGACCTGATCGGCGCCTGGTTCGTCGCGGGAGGCTCGTCGGCGCGGCCGAGCCTCATCGAGGTGCAGGCTGCCGTCGACGAGGTGACCAGGGCGATCGCCGCCGCCGCCGGCGACGCGGAGCGGCTGCGCTTCGAGCTGAGTGCCCTCGACGCCGAGCGCGTCGACGCCCAGGGGCGCGCCGACGTCGCGTTGGCGAAGCTGCACGAGTCCGACGCTGCGATGGCCGCGATCGCCGAGGAGCTCGGGTACCTGGGGTCGCAGGCGAAGGCAGCGACCGCGGAGGCCGCCCGCATCGACGCCGCCATCGCCGCGGTTGCTGAGGCCAGGACGGCCGATCTGTCCGGCCTGGCCGACCTCGAGCTGCGGCTGTCTGCCGCCGACGCCGGCACCGACTCCGAGCCCGACGTCACCGAGCGCGAGCGGCTGGCGGAGGCCGCCCGGTCCGCACGGCAGCGCGAGACCGAGGTCAGGCTGTCCCTGCGTACCGCCGAGGAGCGCAGCCGGGCGCTGCACGGGCGAGCCGACGCGTTGGAGCGCTCTGCCGAGCTCGAGCGGGCAGCACACGAGCGCGCCCGGGTCCGGCAGGAGAGACGGCGTCGGGAGCACCGCGCGGCGGTATCCGTCGGGAGGGCCGCCGAGATCGTGCTCGCCCGCCTCGAGAGCTCCGTCGCCTCCGCACAGGAGCGGCGGACCGAGGTCGAAGGGTCGCGCGCCCAGCGCGAGGCCGAGCTTGCCGCTCGCAGGGCACGCGTGCGCGAGCTCGAGGCCGCGCACGCGGCTCTCACCGACAGCGTGCACCGCGACGACCTGCTCCGTGCCGAGCACCGGCTGCGGATCGAGCAGCTGGAGCAGCGTGCGCTCGACGAGCTCGGCCTCGACCTCGACACGCTCGTCGCCGACTTCGGACCCCACCAGCCCGTACCCGCCGGTCGCGCCGCACCGGACGACGAACCGGACGTCGTGGTCGAGGCGCGCCCGTACGTCCGCGAGGAGCAGCAGCGGCGGCTTCGCTCCGCCGAGCGGGCCCTGGCTCAGCTCGGACGGATCAACCCGCTCGCACTCGAGGAGTTCGACGCGCTCGAGGAGCGGCACCGCTTCCTCAGCGAGCAGCTCGACGACCTCAAGAAGACCCGACGCGACCTCCTGGAGATCGTGCGCGAGGTCGACTCGCGGGTGCAGGACGTGTTCGCCGCGGCGTACGCCGACGTCGCCCGCGAGTTCGCGGCGCTGTTCACCCGGCTGTTCCCTGGCGGCGAGGGGAGCCTCGAGCTGACCGACCCCGACGACCTGCTGTCGACGGGGATCGAGGTCTCGGCCCGGCCCGCCGGCAAGAAGATCAAGCGCCTGTCACTGCTCTCGGGCGGGGAGCGCTCACTGGTAGCGGTGACCTTTTTGCTCGCCCTCTTCCGCGCCCGTCCGTCGCCGTTCTACATCCTCGACGAGGTCGAGGCGGCGCTCGACGACACCAACCTCGGTCGGCTGCTGGAGATCTACGAGGAGCTGCGCGAGACGTCGCAGCTCGTGGTCATCACGCACCAGAAGCGGACGATGGAGGTGGCCGACGCCCTGTACGGGGTCTCGATGCGCGGTGACGGGGTCTCCGCGCTGGTGAGCTCCCGGCTGCGGGAGCGCGAGCCGGCCTGATCCTCCGGTGTCGCCGACCTCACCGGCTCGGGTGTGGAAGCCCGGCGTGGTTACGTCCGTCACAGTGACCTCGAATCGCCGGCATCGGCCTCGCCGCCCACCGTCGGCGTGTAACGATTGAAAGAGAGGCGCGAGCACGCAGCCGCGCCCAGCACCCCCACCTCCGAGAGATTGTTCCTTCATGCTGCTCATCGCCTTCGCCCTGCTGGTCATCGTCGCGGTCGCCGGTCTGGTCACCGCCTACGTCGCGTTCCCCCACCGCGGGCAGGCGATCCCCCACGCCGCCTGGCTGTCCGACGCGATGGTGAAGGCCTCCGACAAGCTCCGCCTCTGACCGTCTCACCGGCCGGCTCCTCGGCCGTCTGCAAGGATGACTGACCGTGCTTGAGTTCGTGTACATCGCCGTCGGCCTGATCGTCGTCGGCCTGGCCCTGATCGTCGGCCTGGTCACCACCAGGACCCGACGGCGCCCGCCCGCCGCTCCGCCGACCCGCCCCGCGCCGGACGTGCGTACCGGCACCGGGACGACGGACGAGAGCGAGACCTCGGCCGGCCGGCCGTCGGGCGCTACCGCGGTCACGCTTCCCGACGACATCGCGGTGGAGGACTCCGCCGCGTCGGTCGTCATCGAACGCCCCGAGCCCGCGGCCGGTCGCCTGCAGCGGCTCCGCGCCCGGCTCGCCCGGTCGCAGTCGACCCTGGGACGGGCTCTGCTCGCACTGCTGTCTCGTGACCGCCTCGACGAGGAGACCTGGGAGGAGATCGAGGACACCCTCCTGGCCGCCGACGTGGGCGTCGCTCCGACCCAGGAGCTCGTCGAGCGGCTTCGCAACCGGGTACGGGTCGAGGGCGCGACCGGCGCCGAGGCCTCGGCGCTGCTGCGTGAGGAGCTCGTCGCCATGCTGGACCCCGCGCTGGACCGCGACCTCCACGCGGACCGGCTCGAGGGCAAGCCCGGCGTGGTCATGGTCGTCGGCGTGAACGGCGTCGGGAAGACGACGACGGTCGGCAAGATCGCGCGACTGCTGGTGGCCCAGGACAAGGACGTGCTGCTGGGAGCCGCGGACACCTTCAGGGCCGCCGCCGCCGACCAGCTGCAGACGTGGGGCGAGCGCGTCGGCGTGCCGACCGTGCGCGGCGCGGAGGGTGCCGACCCGGCCAGCGTGGCGTTCGAGGCGACACGCGCGGGCGTCGAGCAGGAGGTCGACACCGTCCTGATCGACACCGCCGGGCGTCTGCACACCAAGACCGGCCTGATGGACGAGCTGGGCAAGATGAAGCGCGTCGTGGAGAAGCAGGCGCTGGTCGACGAGGTGCTCCTCGTCATCGACGCGACCACGGGACAGAACGGCCTCACCCAGGCGAGGATCTTCGCCGAGGTGGTCGACGTCACCGGCATCGTCCTCACCAAGCTCGACGGCACGGCGAAGGGCGGCATCGTGATCGCCGTCCAGCGCGAGCTCAAGGTGCCCGTGAAGCTGGTGGGGCTCGGCGAGGGGGCCGACGACCTCGCCCCGTTCGAGGTGGACGCCTTCGTCGACGCGCTGCTGGGCGCGAGCTGAGCCGACGCGTCACGTGACGGCGGGTCTCGTCGACTTCGCCACGGACGCCCCGGTGGCCGGTGACCTCGCCGTGTCCTGGATCCACGGGTCGCCTCCCGGGCGACGCAGCCTCGACCCGCCGCTGCAGGTGCACGCGTACGACGAGCACACGTACGTGCTCCGGCAGAGCAAGGCGCTGAGCTACGAGGCGCCGTTCCTGTACCTGATGTTCGGCAACGAGCGTGCCGTGCTCTTCGACACCGGGGCCACCGCCAGCCCGGACCGGTTCCCACTGCGGGAGACCGTCGACCGACTGGTCGGCCACTGGCTCGCCGCCAACCCCCGAGCGACGTACGGCCTCGTCGTCGCGCACACCCACGGACACGGCGACCACGTCGCGGGCGACGGCCAGCTCTCGTCGCGCCCGTCGACGACCATCGTCGGCAGGGACCTCGACGAGGTGCGCCGGTTCTTCGGCTTCACCGACTGGCCGAAGGGCCTCGTGGAGTTCGACCTGGGCGGGCGGGTGCTCGAGGTGAGCGCCGTGCCGGGCCACCATCGCACCTCGATCGCCGTGTACGACGCGTGGACCGGCTGGCTGCTCACCGGAGACACCGTGTACCCGGGTCGGCTCTACGTCGAGGACATGCCCGCGTTCGTCCGCAGCCTCGACCGGCTGGTGGACACCACCGCCCGGCACCGGGTCACCGCGGTGCTCGGCTGCCATATCGAGATGAGCCGGCGGCCGGGGCGCGACTACCCGATCGGCTGCACCTACCAGCCCAACGAGCACCCGCTTGCGATGAGCCCGCAGCGGCTGACGGCGGTACGCGACGCGGCCATCTCGGTGGCGGACCGGCCGGGAGTGCACCGGTACGACGACTTCACCATCTTCAACGGGCCGTGTACTCCGGAGGTCGTCCGACAGCTGGCCCGAACGGCCTGGGGGCTGGCCCGGGACCTGGTGGTGGGCGGCCGGCACGCCTGAACGCCGGCCGCAGGGCGCCCGCTCCTGCTACGAGGCGAGATCCTCGGCGGGCGTCATCGCCCACCGGACGGTACGGGTGAACAGCTCGCCCGCGGCGCGTCCCGCGACCGCCTCGGTCACCGGCAGGTAGGGCAGCCACAGCGGCAGCCGCGCCCAGACCGGCAACAGGCCGACAGCGGCCGCACCGAGGGCCGGGTACGCCGGCCGGAAGACGAGCGGCACGGGCGGGTTCAGGAGCATGAACCGGGCCGCCGAGCGGGCCTCGGGCGTGCCGGCCAGCTCCGGGCGGTACGCGGCGAGCTGGTCGCGCAGCTCCGCAACCGTGACCGGCGGCGCGACGACCCCCAGCGCCTCGGCGACCCGCGCGGTGTCCTCGACGTACCCGTCGCAGCCGGCCGCGTCGAGCGGCTCGGCACCGTAGCGCTGGTAGGCACGCAGGAAGCTGTCGACCTCGACGACATGCACCCACTTGAGCAGGTGCGGGTCCGACGCGGAGTACGGCCGGCCGTCAGGAGCGAGCCCCGTGACCCTGGTGTGGATCTTCTGGATCCGGGCGATCATCGCCTCTGCGTCGGCGGCCGATCCGAACGTGGTCACGGCAAGAAAATGCCCGGTGCGCTGCAGGCGCCCCCACGGGTCGCCCCGGTATCCCGAGTGCGCGGCGACGCCCGCCATCGCGAGCGGGTGCAGGGACTGCAGCAACAGCGCGCGCAGGCCACCGACGAACATGGCCGCGTCACCGTGCACCTGCCTGATCGGGCGGTCGTCGTCGAACCAGTGCGGGCCGTCGGCGGTCTCGATCCGGTCGCGCCGGCGCGGCCCCTCGGGGCCGGCGACCCAGGCGAACAGCTGCTGGCCGAGGCGTCTACGGAGGAGGTCTGCCAGCGGGGGAGCCATGTCTTCGAGTATGCCCGGTTCACACGGCTGTAACACGCGGCGGTAATCGTCACGCCGTCGCAACACGGGCAGAGTCTCGGCGAAACGTTGCGCCCGCACGCTGAATGCACCGCACCAGCACGTACGACCACTTCCAGACAGACGGACAGACAGACAAGGAACCCACCGATGCATCTCAACACCGGTGACACCGCCTGGGTGCTGATGAGCTCAGCCCTCGTGCTGCTCATGACGCCAGGTCTTGCCTTCTTCTACGGCGGCATGGTCCGCTCCAAGTCGGTGCTCAACATGCTCATGATGAGCATGCTGACGATCGGCATCGTGACCCCGCTATGGGTCCTGTACGGCTTCTCGCTGTCGTTCGGCACCGGCTCGCACTCGAGCGGGTTGATCGGCGACCTCAGCCAGCTCGGCCTCTCCGACACCCTGAACCTGGGGGCCGTCAACGGAGCGGACTACCCGATACCGCTTCTCGTCTTCGCCGCCTTCCAGCTGATGTTCGCCGTGATCACGCCGGCGCTGATCAGCGGGGCGATCGCCGACCGCGCCAAGTTCTCGGCCTGGGCCGTGTTCGTGGGCGTGTGGGTCACGATCGTCTACTTCCCGGTCGCGCACTGGGTGTTCGGCTTCGGGGACAAGAACGGCAACGGCGCCGGCTGGCTTGCGCACTGGGGAGTCATCGACTTCGCGGGTGGAACGGCGGTCCACGTCGACGCCGGCGCGGCCGGGCTGGCGCTGGCGATCGTGCTCGGCAAGCGGATCGGCTGGCGACGCGACCCGATGCGCCCGCACAGCCTGCCGTTCGTCATGCTCGGTGCGGCGCTGCTCTGGTTCGGCTGGTTCGGCTTCAACGCCGGCTCCGCGCTCGGTGCGAACGGCCTGGCGGCGATGGCCTTCATGAACACGCAGACCGCGACGGCCACCGCCATGCTCGGCTGGCTGATCGTGGAGAAGTACCGCGACGGCCACATGACGACGCTGGGGGCGGCGTCCGGAGCGGTCACCGGACTGGTCGCCATCACCCCCTCGTGCTCGGCGTTGACACCGGTCGGCTCGATCCTGCTCGGCCTCGTCGCCGGCGCCGTCTGTGCGTACGCCGTCGGGCTCAAGTACCGCTTCGGGTTCGACGACTCGCTGGACGTAGTCGGCGTCCTCCTGGTGGGTGGAGCCGTCGGATCGATCGCCATCGGCTTCCTCGCCGCACCGTCGAGCGCGGCGGGTGCCGCGGGGCTGCTGTACGGGGGTGGCTCCGACGGGGCCGCGCTGCTCGGCAAGCAGACGGTGGCGGTCCTCGCGGTCGGCACGTTCTCGTTCGTGATGGCGTTCATCATCGGCAAGGTCATCGACCTCACGATGGGCTTCCGCATCAGCGAGGACGACGAGGTCACGGGTATCGACCAGGTCGAGCACGCCGAGACGGGGTACGAGCTGCACCAGGGCTTCGGCGGTATGCGCACCGCGCCGGTGGGAGCGGTCGTCGAGGACGGCGAGAAGGAGAGGGTTGACGCATGAAGCTCATCACCGCGGTCATCAAGCCGCACAAGCTGGAGGACGTGCGCGCCGCACTCGAGGCGTTCGGCGTCACCGGGATGACCGTCACCGAGGCCAGCGGCTACGGCCGGCAGAAAGGCCACACCGAGGTGTACCGGGGGGCGGAGTACGACATCTCCCTCATCCCCAAGGTTCGTCTGGAGGTGGTCGTCGAGACCGCCGAGGTCGACGACATCGTCGGCGTCATCATGAAGAGCGCGCAGACCGGCCGCATCGGCGACGGGAAGGTGTGGGTGACCCCCGTCGAGACGGTGCTGAGGGTGCGCACGGGTGACCGGGACGCCGACGCGATCTGAGGACCGGCGCTCGCGCGCCGCCGCGGCGGACGCCAGGCTGCGCTCACTCTGGGACTCGGTTGCGACCAGCCTGGACCTCCCACCGGTGGGCGCGGCGCTGGTCGCCGTGGGCGGGTACGGGCGTGGGGAGCTGTCGCCGCACAGCGACCTCGACGTGGTGCTGCTGGCCGCCGACTCGTACGACGAGCAGCGGCTCGGCCGCCTCGCCGAACTGATCTGGTACCCCCTCTGGGACGACCATGTCGCTCTCGACCACTCCGTACGAACCGAGAGCGAGCTGCGCTCGGCAGCGTCCGAGGACCTCCGGGTGGCCCTCGGTGTGCTCGACATGAGGCACGTGGCCGGTGACCCGGCGTTGACGCTGGCGGCCCGTAGCACCGTCCTCACGGACTGGCGGCGGGCCGCCAAGCACCGGCTGCCCGAGCTTGCCGGCGCCACCCGCGCCCGGTGGTCACGGGTCGGCGACCTGGCCCACGCCACGACGCCCGATCTCAAGGAGGGCCACGGTGGCCTGCGTGACGTGGCGCTGCTGCGGGCGCTCCTTGCGAGCTGGCTGGTGGACGTGCCCGCGGCGGAGCTCGACCGGCTGAGCGCCGCGCTGCTGGAGGTGCGGGACGCGCTGCAGGAGACCACCGGGCGGCGCACGGACCGGCTGGTGGCCGACTACCTGACCGAGGTGGCCGAGCGGTGCGGGCATCCCAGCGCCGAGGCCATGCGGTCGTCGCTGCTGACCACCGGGAGAGCGATCGCGCACCTGGCGTCGGTCGCGCTGCGCAACGTCGACTGGATGCTCACCCCCGCCCCCGGGCCCGGTCCGCGCCGCCCGGTCCTGGACACCCTCGCGCCCGGCGTCGGCGCCTACCGTGGGGAGGTCGTGCTGACCCTTCGGGCCCGGCCGCAGGAGGACGCGCTGCTCGGCCTGCGTGCCGCCGAGGCGGCGGCGTCGCGCGACCTGGTGCTGACCGACTCCGCCGCCGCCCGGCTGGGGCGCGAGCTGGTCGCTCTCCCGGACCCGTGGCCGGCGGAGGGGCGGGGGTTGCTGGCTCGGCTGCTCGGCTCCGGACCCGCCCTGGTCGACGTCTGGGAGAGCCTGGACCAGTACGGCGTCGTCGAGGCGATGCTGCCGGAGTGGCGCCGGGTCCGGCACCTGGCCCCGCAGTCCCCGGTCCACCGCTTCACGGTCGACCGTCATCTCGTCCAGACGTGCGTCGAGGTCGCTGCCGCCGCCTCCCGCGTCGACCGGCCGGACCTCCTCGTGGTCGCGGCGCTGCTGCACGACATCGGCAAGGGGGAGGAGGGTGACCACAGAGAGGTCGGCGAGGTCGTGGCGCGCAAGGTCGCCACGCGCATCGGGTTCCGGCCGCCCGACGTCGAGGTCATCGCCCGGCTCGTGCGGCACCACCTGACGCTGATCGACGCGGCCACCTCCAGGGACCTCGACGACCCCGAGACCGTCGAGCTGGTCGCCAGGGCCGTCGGCGACGTGCCGACGCTCGAGCTGCTGGCACTGCTGACGCAGGCCGACGCCGAGGCCACCGGCCCGGCCGCCTGGTCGCCGTGGCGAAGGCAGCTCGTCGACGCGCTCGTCGAGCGGGTCCGGCGTCACCTGGACCTGCGGGCCGCCGGTCCGCGCACGGCCGGCGGTGCCGCCGCGCGCAGGTAGGGTTGGCGCGTGTTCAACACCCTTCAGGATCGCCTCAACGCGACGTTCAAGAACCTGCGCGGCAAGGGCCGGCTCTCCGAGGCCGACATCGACGCCACCTGCCGGGAGATCCGGATCGCGCTGCTCGAGGCCGACGTGGCGCTGCCCGCCGTCCGCGAGTTCATCGCCAGGGTGCGCGAGCGTGCCAAGGGCGCCGAGGTCAGCGAGGCGCTGAACCCGGCCCAGCAGGTCATCAAGATCGTCAACGACGAGCTCGTCACGATCCTCGGCGGCGAGACCCGCCGGCTGCGCTTCGCCAAGAACCCGCCGACGGTCATCATGCTCGCCGGCCTGCAGGGGTCGGGCAAGACCACGCTCGCCGGCAAGCTCGGCCGCTGGCTCAAGGAGACCGGGCACAGCCCGCTGCTGGTCGCGGCCGACCTGCAGCGCCCCAACGCGGTCAACCAGCTCGAGGTCGTCGGCGCCCAGGCCGGCGTCGCGGTCTTCGCCCCCGAGCGCGGCAACGGCGTAGGCGACCCGGTAGCGGTGGCCCGGGCGTCCGTCGGCGAGGCGCGGCGCAGGCTGTACGACGTCGTGGTCGTCGACACCGCCGGACGTCTCGGCATCGACGCCGACCTCATGCAGCAGGCGGCCGACATCCGAGACGCCGTACAGCCCGACGAGATCCTCTTCGTGGTCGACGCGATGATCGGCCAGGACGCCGTGACCACGGCTCAGGCGTTCCTCGACGGCGTCGGGTTCACCGGGGTCGTGCTGTCGAAGCTCGACGGCGACGCCCGCGGCGGCGCCGCCCTGTCGGTCGCGCAGGTGACGGGCCGCCAGGTCATGTTCGCGTCCAACGGCGAGAAGATGACCGACTTCGACGTCTTCCACCCCGACCGGATGGCGTCGCGCATCCTCGGCATGGGCGACATGCTCACCTTGATCGAGCAGGCGGAGAAGGCCTTCGACGCCGACTCGGCCGCCAAGGCGGCCGCCAAGCTCCAGGGCAAGGGCGGCGAGTTCACGCTCGACGACTTCCTGGAGCAGATGCAGGCGGTCCGCAAGATGGGCTCGCTGTCGAAGATCATGGGGATGATCCCCGGGATGGCGCAGTTCCGTGACCAGCTCGAGAACTTCGACGACCGCGAGATCGACCGGATCCAGGCGCTGATCTTGTCGATGACCCCGGCCGAGCGCGCCAACCCGAAGATCATCGACGGCTCCCGCCGGGCCCGGATCGCCCGCGGCGCGGGTCGCGCGGTGAGTGACGTCAACTCGCTCGTCGACCGGTTCTTCGAGGCCCGCAAGATGATGATGTCGATGGCGGGCGGCGGGGGGATGCCAGGCATGCCTGGAATGCCTGGGATGGGCGGCAAGCGGGCGAAGGCGCGGCAGCAGGCGGCACCCAAGCGGAGCAAGCGGGGGTCGGGCAACCCCGCGAAGCGCGCGGCGCAGGCCTCTGCGGCGACCGTGCAGTCCGCCGAGCCGGCCGCCACCGGTGCCGCCGCGTTCGAGCTCCCGAAGGACCTTCGCGACCTCCTCTGACCCCGACACGTCACCTGCGGTCCGGTTCTGTCGGCGTGTCGGCCTCCGATCGACGTCTCGGTGCGAGTCCGGACGGATCCGGTAGCGTCACCGCCATGCCAACCGGGATGCCGGTACACCGATGAGTGCCTCCTCGCCCGCCCTGAAGGTCAGCGGGGTGACCCTCCCGTCCGGCGAGCATCGGGACCTGTACGTCGTCGACGGCCGGATCCGTACCGAGCCGGTACGGGACGCGGACACCGTCGCGGACGGTTGGGTCGTGCCCGGCCTCGTCGACGCCCACTGCCATATCGGCCTGGACGCCCACGGCGCGGTCCCCGACGAGACCAGCGAGCAGCAGGCGCTCGCCGACCGCGACGCGGGGACGCTGCTCGTACGCGACGCGGGCTCCGCCGCCGACACGCGCTGGGTCGACGACCGCGACGACCTGCCGCGGGTGATCCGGGCCGGCCGCCACATCGCCCGGCCCAAGCGCTACATCCGCAACTACGCCCACGAGGTGGAGCCCGACGAGCTCACCGCATACGTCGTGCAGGAGGCGCGGCGGGGCGACGGGTGGGTCAAGCTGGTCGGTGACTGGATCGATCGCGACGCGGGCGACCTGGCGCCGCTGTGGCCGGCGGACAGCCTCCAGCAGGCGATCGCCGCCGCTCACGACCACGGGGCGCGAGTAACGGCCCACGTCTTCGGCGAGGAGGCCCTGCCGGACCTGCTGGCGGCCGGCATCGACTGCATCGAGCACGGCACCGGCCTCACCGCCGAGCTGATCGCCGACATGGCCGCCCGCGGCGTCGCCCTCGTGCCCACCGTGCGGCAGCTCGAGAACTTCCCCGAGTACGCCTCGGCGGGCGAGGCCCGTTTCCCGGCGTACGCCGAACGGATGCGCGCCCTGTTCGCACGTCGTCGCGAGACGATCGGGGCGGCGTACGAGGCCGGGGTGCCCATCTACGCCGGTACGGACGCCGGGGGCTCGTTGCCGCACGGCCTCATCGCCGACGAGGTGGCGACGCTGGCGGAGTACGGGCTGCCGCCCACCGACGCGCTCGGTGCGGCGTCGTGGCGGGCGCGGGCATGGCTCGGCGCGCCGGGGTTGCTCGAGGACGGCGATCCGGCCGACTTCGTCGTCTACGACGAGGACCCGCTCGCCGACCTGCGGGTGCTGGCGCACCCGCGCCGCATCGTGCTTCGGGGCCGCGTCGTCGCCTGAGCGGTCGGGTGCACGACCTTCGGCCAACGCGTAGGTAGGGGCCTCCGTACGCAACGACGAGCTAGGGGCCGGCGGGAACTCCGGACCGGACGTGAGCTGCTGCTCGTGCCGAGACGTCAATCGGTGGCCGACACGCCGACAAAGGGGGCCGTGGGCGACGTCTCGCGGCAACAGGACGGTCCGGCCGGGGCTCTCGCCCCGACCGGACCGTACGACCTGCGCCGCTCGTCCTCGATCCCGGGCCCTCGACCCCGGGGCCGCGGGTCAGGCAGCGCTGCCCGAGCCCAGGTAGCCGTTCGGGTCGAGCACGTACTTCCTCGACGCGCCCGAGTCGAACTCGCGGTAGCCGCGCGGCGCATCGTCGATGGTGATCGGCGTGGCGTTGACCGCCTTCGCGATCTGCACCCGGTCGTGCAGGATCGCCATCATCAGGCCGCGGTGGTACTTCATCACGGGGCACTGCCCGGTCATGAAGCTGTGCGACTTCGACCAGCCGAGCCCGATCTGGATCGACAGCGAGCCCTGCTTCGCGGCGTCGTCGGCGGCGCCTGGGTCGCCCGTGACGTAGAGCCCCGGGATCCCGATTCCGCCACCGGCGCGGGTGACGTCCATCATCGAGTTCAGCACGGTCGCGGGCCGCTCGGTACTGGCGTCGGACCCGTGGCCGCGGGCCTCGAAGCCGACGGCGTCGACACCGCAGTCGACCTCGGGTACGCCCAGGATCTGCTCGATCTGGTCCTTCGGGTCACCCTTGGAGATGTCGACCGTCTCGCACCCGAAGCTGCGTGCCTGCTTCAGCCGGTCCTCGTTGAGGTCGGCGACGATGGTGACCGCGGCGCCCAGCAGCTGGGCACTCGCAGCGGCAGCGAGACCAACCGGGCCCGCACCTGCGATGTACACCGTCGACCCGACCTGCACGCCCGCCGTCACGCAGCCGTGGAAGCCGGTGGGGAAGATGTCCGACAGCATGGTCAGGTCGAGGATCTTCTCCATCGCCTGGTCCTTGTCGGGGAACTTCAGCAGGTTCCAGTCCGCATAGGGCACCAGGACGTACTGCGCCTGGCCGCCGACCCAGCCGCCCATGTCGACATAGCCGTACGCCGAGCCCGGCCGGTCCGGGTTGACGTTGAGGCAGATACCGGTCTTGCCCTCCTTGCAGTTCCGGCAGCGTCCGCACGCGATGTTGAAGGGCACCGACACGAGGTCGCCCTCCTTGATGAACTCGACGTCCGGACCCGCCTCGACGACCTCACCGGTGATCTCGTGACCGAGGATCAGGCCCTCCGGGGCGGTGGTCCGACCGCGGACCATGTGCTGGTCGCTCCCGCAGATGTTCGTCGCGACCGTCTTCAGGATGACCGCGTGAGGAAGCTTCCGGCCGATGTTGTCCGGGTTGACTCCAGGTCCGTCCTTGAGCTCGAACGTGGGGTAGTCGATCGTCTGTACCTCGACCTTGCCGGCGCCGACATAGGCGACGGCCTTGTTGCTGTTGTCTGCCATTGGGTCCAGCCCTTCTGGCGCCGATGTACCCCCGACGGCGCCGGTGCGTCCTGTGCGTAGGCACAGGGGGCGCGGCGTTGCGCCCTCTGTCTCCATACCTAGTCCTGATCGGTGCAACCGGCAATACGAGATCTCACATCGCAAGCGGCCGCGGCCCGGCCACGTCGCCGATTGGATCGCATTGCTCACGTCTGGCAGACTGTGACCCGACTTCGAGTTCGTGCGGGCCCTCTCACCCGGTCGGCTCGGATCCCGCGCGACGCGCGCCGGACCCCACCCGCGTACGCCGTCGCCACCCATCTGACACCCCAAGGAGACACCACACCCGTGGCCGTCAAGATCAGGCTTAAGCGCATGGGCAAGATCCGTGCACCGTACTACCGCATCGTCGTGGCCGACTCCCGGACCAAGCGCGACGGGCGCGTGATCGAGGAGATCGGCAAGTACCACCCGAAGGAGGACCCCAGCTTCATCGAGGTCGACTCCGAGCGGGCACAGTACTGGCTGGGCGTCGGCGCCCAGGCCAGCGAGCCCGTCGCTGCGATCTTGAAGGTCACGGGCGACTGGCAGCGGTTCAAGGGCGAGGCCGCGCCGGCACCCATGCAGGTAGCCGAGCCGCGTCGCGACAAGACGGAGATCTTCAACGAGGCGCTCAAGGACTCCGTCGGCGAGCCCAAGGCCGAGGCAACGACCCCGCGCCGGAGCACCGCGAAGAAGGCCGCCTCCAGCGCGGCCGCGGAGACTCCGGCTCCGGCGACTGCGGCTCCGGCCGACGTGACGCCCGACGAGGAGACCCCGGTCGCCCAGGAGTCGCCGGTCGGCGATGCCGCTGCCGCCGACGAGGCGGTCGTCGAGGACGCTCCGGCCGACGACGTGGCTGCTGCGGGTGAGGAAGCCCTCGCCGGCGACGACCTGCCCACCGGCGCCGTACCGCCCGGTGCCGACGCAGCACCCGCAGGCGGCGACACCGCGATGGCGCAGGGCGTCAGCGAGGTCGCGACCGACGCACCCGGTACGGCCGGCGAGGCCGAGCCGACCACGCCCGAGGCCTGAGCGTGCTCACCGAGGCGCTCGAGCACCTGGTCCGCGGCATCGTGTCGTTCCCCGACGACGTCACGGTGACCACCCGGCAGCAGCGGGGTCGCAATCCTCGCTTCGCCGGCCGGGGAGAGACGATCGAGGTGCGCGTCAACCCTGACGACCTGGGCCGCGTCATCGGCCGCGGTGGCCGTACGGCGACGGCCCTGCGTACCGTCGTGCAGGCGCTCGGCGGCGACTCCAGCGTCAGGATCGACTTCGTCGACGTGGACCGCCGCCGCTGAGCGGGGACCCGGTGGACACCGTCGAGCTGCTGGTCGGCAAGGTCGGGCGCGCCCATGGTGTCCGCGGCGACGTCGTGATCGACGTGCGCACCGACGAGCCGGACCGGCGGTTCGCCGTCGGGACGACGTTCGCGACGAGCCGGGGGCCGCTCACGGTCTCCTCGAGCCGCTGGCACGGACAACGCCTGCTGGTCACCTTCGAGTCGGTCCGCGGGCGGACGGCCGCCGAGGAGCTGCGCGGGACCGAGCTGCGGATCGCCGTGCCCGCCGACGCGCGCCCCGACGACCCGGAGGAGTTCTACGACCACCATCTGGTCGGGCTCAGAGCCGACAGCGCGTCGGGGGAGCCGCTCGGTGAGGTGACCGAGGTGCTGCACCTGCCTGCACAGGACGTCCTGGTGGTACGCCGCGACGGCCGCGACGTGCTGGTGCCGTTCGTCCGCGACATCGTCCCCGACGTGGAGCTCGACGCCGGCAGGCTCGTCGTCGCAGACCTCCCGGGCCTCCTCGACGAGGCGGCTGCGGCGGTCGAGCGGCCCTCCGGCGCCGACCTCGACGGCGGTTGACGCCGTGCGCATCGACGTCGTCTCGATCTTCCCCGACTATCTCAAGCCGCTCGAGCTGTCGCTCATCGGCCGGGCCCGGGCCGGCGGGCTGCTCACCCTGCAGGTCCACGACCTTCGTGCCTGGACGAAGGACCGCCACCACACGGTCGACGACACGCCGTACGGCGGTGGACCGGGGATGGTCATGCGCCCGGACGCGTGGGGCGCCGCGCTCGACGAGCTCCTCACCGATGAGCCCGGCGGGTCGCAGCTCATCGAGCCGAGCCCCGCAGGCACGCCGTTCACGCAGGCCCTGGCAGAGCGCCTCGCCGGCAGCCCGCGGCTGATCTTCGCCTGCGGGCGGTACGAGGGGATCGACCAGAGGGTCGTCGACCACTACTCCGACGTCGTACCCGTGCACGAGCTGAGCATCGGCGACTATGTCCTGAACGGCGGCGAGGTGGCGGCGCTCGTCATCATCGAGGCCGTGGCCCGGCTCGTCCCCGGCGTCTTGGGCAACCCGACGTCGCTCGACGAGGAGTCGCACGCCGGTGGGCCGGT
Source organism: Nocardioidaceae bacterium (assembly GCA_033850875.1). Classification (GTDB taxonomy): domain Bacteria; phylum Actinomycetota; class Actinomycetes; order Propionibacteriales; family Nocardioidaceae; genus DASQEH01. The sequence goes on from JAWWPH010000267.1 coordinate 20,864, forward strand.
GGGCGGCCTGCTCGAGTACCCCGTCTACACGAAGCCGCCGCGGTGGCGCGGCCGTGACGTCCCGGAGGTCCTCCTGTCCGGTCACCACGGGCAGATCGCGCGATGGCGACGCGACCAGGCGCTGCGGCGTACGGCGGCCCGACGTCCCGACCTGCTGGCGAGAGCCGAGGCGGGTCTCAGCGACGCCGACCGGGCGGCACTCGAGATTTAGGGGAACTCCGGTCGGTGTGGCAAACTTGCCTGTTGGTGTTGTTCGCCGTCGAGGCCCCGGCCACCAGCCGGATCTGCCGCAGGGGATCCGAGCGAGGCGACTCACCCCACCGACGTAGCACCACACAACGCGTGGGTGACCTGTGGCACCGACGAGGAAAGCGACCCGGAATGACCAACACCATCGACGCTCTCGCCGCTTCGATCAGCCGCGACGACGTGCCCGACTTCCGCCCGGGCGACACGCTCAAGGTCCACGTCAAGGTCGTCGAGGGCACCAGGTCCCGCGTCCAGCTCTTCCAGGGCGTCTGCATCCGGGTCCAGGGCTCCGGAATCGGCCGTACGTTCACGGTTCGCAAGGTGAGCTTCGGCGTCGGTGTCGAGCGCACCTTCCCCCTCCACACCCCGATCATCGACAGGATCGAGGTCGTGACCCGCGGGGACGTCCGGCGGGCGAAGCTCTACTACCTCCGCAACCTGCGCGGCAAGGCCGCGAAGATCAAGGAGAAGCGTGAGGCTCCCGCTTCGCGGTGATTCCGCGGGCTAGGCTCGCCGGGTGACCTCTGGTTCGGACGGCTTCTCCGCTGACGACCCCAGGCCTCACGACGACGAGACCCCCGGCGGCTCCGGACCGAGCAGCCTGACGGCGGCACCCGAGCCCGACACGGACGGCGGGCCGCCTCCGGACGCCGAAGGGACGCCACCCCGAAGCCCGTCCAAGCCGCTGCCCGCCTGGCAGGAGTCGGTGCTCCTGGTCGGCACCGCGGTCGTCCTCGCCCTGCTCATCAAGACGTTCTTCGTCCAGGCCTTCTACATCCCGCCGTCGGGGTCGATGCGCGACACTCTCGAGGACAACGACCGCATCCTCGTCCAGAAGGTGTCGTACTGGTTCTCGAGCCCGCA
>JAWWPH010000271.1:0-6066 GCA_033850875.1 Nocardioidaceae bacterium
GATGATGCCGTCCTTGACGTACACCTTCCACGAGCACGACCCGGTGCAGTTGACCCCGTGGGTGGACCGGACGACCTTGTCGTGGCTCCATCGGTCCCGGTAGAAGTCGTCGGCCTGACGACCTCCGACCTTGTGCAGGCTGCGCAGGTCGTCGGAGACCGTGCCTTTGGTGAAGAACCGCCGGCTGCGCACCAGCGCCTCGCTGAGGCTGCCGTCGAGTCCGGTCGGGCCGGCTTCGCCCTCCGCCGCGCCGGGTGCTTCGCCGGGCCGGACCTTGGAACTCACTGCGGCGTCTCCTCACCGTGATGCGGGCTCGGGCCGGCTCGCGTCGGTTCCGGCGGTGTCACGCGCTGACGCCCGTAGCAGCGGTCCGCCGGACGACGGTCAACGTCAGTACGAGGGTCAGCACGGCAGTGACCGCAAGCAGGACCAGGCCGATCGCATAGGAGTCGGTACGGCCATAGATATAGCCCATGATGAGCGGCGGCGCGAAACCGCCCAGGCCGCCGGCCGCACCCACGAGACCGGTCACGCCACCGACGCGAGCCGGCTCGGTCACCTTCGCGACCAGGGCGAACGTCGCTCCGCTCCCTGCACCCAGGGCCGCGGCCATGGAGAGGAAGGCTGCCGCGCCGACCGGTTCCAGCAGTGGCGTCGTCGACGCGACGCCCGCCCCGACCGCCACGACGGCGTACCCCACCGCCAGCACGGGGATCGCGCCGAACCGGTCCGAGAGCCAGCCACCGACGGGGCGCATCACGACGGCCACCGCCACGAAGCCGGCCATCCGGTTCGCCGCGTCGGCCGGTGTCAGCTCGTACGCGACCTTGAGGTAGGAGGGCAGGTAGACCGAGAAGGCGACGTACCCCCCGAAGGCGACCGCGTAGAGGATGCAGGCCTGCCACGTGACCGAGAGTCTGGCGTTGGCCGAGAGCCTGGCCAGGAGTGGTGTGGTCGGTGCGGACTGCCCCGGAGCGTCGCGCATCACCGCCCAGGCGGCGACGGCGTACACCGCGAGAACGATGGCTGTGATCACGAACGGCGCCTTGTCGTCGACGTTGGTGTAGAGCTTGACGGTCGTCAGGGCGCTGATCGCCGTGCCACCCATGCCGGCGCCGAACACCCCGATGGCGAGGCCACGCCGCTCCGGTGGGAACCACGCGTTCACGAACGGAACGCCGACCGCGAACGCCGTGCCCGCGATCCCCAGGAAGAACCCGCCGACCAGCAGAGCGACGTACGAGGTCTGGGCGAAGAGCGCGATGAACACCACCGGGACGATGGTCGAGGCCGACACCAGGGGGAACATCACCCGGCCCCCGTACCGGTCGGTCAGGGCTCCGACCATGATCCGGCCCAACGACCCGACGATCACCGGTACCGCCACCAGGAGCGCGACGTCGGACTCCGACAGCGTGCCGAGCGTCCCCTTCTCGCGGAACAACGGCCCGAGGGGACTCAGCAGCGCCCACGCCCAGAAGTTGATTGCGAAGCCGATCGTGGCCATGGCCAGCATCAGACCGGGGGACCGGCGCTGATGGTCGGCTTGCCGCATCGGCACGTCCGAGGTCGTCCTGCTCATCAAGTCTCCGTCCGCAACAAGGCGATGGTGCTGACAGGCTCGCCCGGGCAATGGACCATCGGAACGGGCCGGAAGTCGGGAGAAGGACCCTCAGCCACCTGGGTCCTGCGACCGGCCCCTGAATGTGGAGTCGTCGAGTTCCTCGGGAGTCTGCCGCGTTGGCTGGGGCTGTCGAGGAAGCGATCCATGGGTCGTGACTCAGTGGCGCAGTGCGACCGTGAGGACGAGGACGCTGTCCTCGAGGGCTGCGAGAGCGTGCCGCTCCCCAGGGACGATGAGAAGATCCCCCGAGACACCGGTGGAGACGTCATCTCCGGCCGACAGCTCGACGCGGCCTTGCAGGACGAACACCGTCGCCTCGCCGGGACTGTCGTGCTCGTTCAGTGCCGCACCGCCGACCAGGGCGATCACCGTCTGGCGCAGGCAATGAGTTCGGTCGCCGTACACCGTCTTGGAGGCTCGACCGCTCGACGTGTCCCGAGCCGCCAGCAACTCCTCGGACGCGACCGTAGCCAGCGAGATCTTGTCCATGAACCCCCCTCCCCGAACGGGACGCCAAGCATCAGGCTAGTTGCCCCTGTCCCCCTGAGGGCCGGACGCCGCGCCGGGAGGGTCACGGCTCAGCTGAGGGAATCGAAGCCCCGCCGTCCATCACACACTTGGTCGTTGCCTCGGACCTTTTCGGATCGGCGCAGCCGACACCCGTGTTGCCCGAAGGCTCAGTGGAGGGAGAACGGCGGGTATAGGTCGGTGACGACAAGGATGGCGTACGCCTTGACCCTCAGCCTCCATCGGCCGACGACGACGTAGTCGAAGAGTCCCCACGGTATCGCCCGGTGATCCGGATCGAGAACCACGCGATCACGCCGCGAAGAAGGCGCCGATGGACAAGAAGAAGAGGACGCGCGCCTAGACGCCCTTCTCGGCCCGGTCCTCAGCCTGCCGGCGTCACCGGGAAGACAGTCGCCGCCGACAACCCGAGCGGTTGTCCAGGCGTATTGTCTCCAGATGCGCGGTGACCGGGTCGAGATCGTGATCGACGCCGGAGACGAAGTGCGCACTTATGAGGTGGCCGCTACCCGCAACGGCAGGCGGGTGGAGATCAACACCGGTCGCAATGTCGTCGAGGTGAGAGAAGTAACGCGGAGCGGCACCCCCGTCCGAACGGCGCGCTTCATGGCGAACCGCATCCTCGCCCTGGTCGAGCACCCGGCCGTCGACCGTACGATCGGTGACGAGGTCCTGCCCTCGGCGTGATCATCGGGCCACCTTCTCCGCAGGGCCCGGGCTATGTTGGATGCATGGAACGCGCCGAAGAGCCGGCCACCTCCGAGTTGGCCTTCGGCCCCTCTTCGGGCAGCTCCCTCGGCCTGGATCTCGCCGATGCTTTCCCGGTGGTCCGCAACTCCCTGTTGATCGATTATCTGCCCGTTGTCGTCCTGTGTCTCGACGCCGAGGGCGGGGCCGTGGTCGTGAGTGCCGGTTGGTCCGAGGTCACCGGCCGGTCCACGGAGGAGGAGCTGGGCGAGGCCTGGTTGCAGGCTTTCGACGACGACGCCGAGGTGGAGCTGTGGGTCAGGAGCGTCATCGCCGACGGTCGCACGGCTTCGCGAGACCTGTGGGTACGTTCGAACCCGGGGCCGCGACTCATGCGGTTCGCGGGAGCCCCGCGATACGACGGCGAGGGCCGCCTGCACTCGTACGTGCTGTGTGGAACCGACGTCACCGACCTGCTCGCTCGTGACGACCGCTTGGCGCACGCCGCCAGGTACGACGCTCTCACCGGCCTGCTGAGCCGGGCGGAGTTCCAGAACCAGGCGAAGCGATGGGATTGCGCGACAACAGTTGCCCGCAGGCCCTGCGCGCTGCTTTTTCTCGATGTCGACAACTTCAAGGCCATCAACGACATGGCGGGGCATGGTGTGGGCGACGAGGTGCTGCGCCTGGTCGGCCGCCGGCTGCAGAATGCGCTGCCTGCCCGGACTGTGCTCTCCCGCTACGGTGGCGACGAGTTCGCCGCGTTGCTTGTCGATGTGACAACGCCGTCAAAGGCCGCCTCTGTCGGGGATCGGGTCCTGGCCGGCTTGTCTCAGCCGGTCTCCATCCAGGGGCGCCGCTTCGACGTGACGGCGAGCATCGGGGTGGCGCTCACCGGTGACGATCACCTCATCGGGTGGTTGGAGCGCGCCGACGCGGCCCTGTACCAGGCGAAGGCGCTTGGAAAGCACGCGATCGTCGTCGCCGAGGGCATAGTGCCTGCAAGTGGTCCGCTCTCGGGCAGTGACTCGTCGCCGACTGCCGCGCCCGCCACGTCGGCGACTGTCTCTCAGTCGGCATCGGCGCCTTTCCACGCCGCCCACTTCTACGATGACGACGACGATCTGCTTCCTGCCCTGACGGGATACGTCAGCGCGGGGCTGTTCAGGGACAGCGTGGTCGTGATCGCCACCGCGGAGCATCGACGGCAGCTGAGACAGCGCCTGGACCCTGACCTGCTGGGGGCGGCACGAGGCAGCAACCGGTACGTCGAGCTCGACGCGGCCGAGACCCTCTCCCGTTTCATGCGCAACGGATTCCCGGACCCGGACCTGTTCCAGATGGTCGTCGGCTCGACGATTCTTCGCAGCACGACCCACCGGACACGGGTTCGCGCCTACGGTGAGATGGTGTCGCTGCTCTGGGCGGAGGGCAACGCCGCCGCCACCTTGCGGCTGGAAGACCTGTGGAGCGACCTCCAGCGCCGTCTCGCGTTCCCCCTGCTCTGCGCCTATCCCATGCGCGACTTCCCGGATGAGCCGGACAACGGCTTCGACGAGATCTGCGCCCACCACACCCAGCTCCTCAGGGCAGGCTGACGGGTCTCCCCGCGCACCGATCAGTCGAGGCAGAGCTCATTGCCCTCGGGGTCGGTCATGACGATGAAGCCGCCGCTCAGAGGTGGGGCGGGCTCATGCCTGCTCACCCGGCCGGCACCCAGGGCGACCAACCGGTCGCACTCCGACTCCAGAGCCGCCATCCGATCGTCCCCCTCGAGGCCTGGTGCGCTGCGTACGTCGAGGTGCACGCGGTTCTTGGCGGTCTTTCCCTCCGGCACCTTCTGGAAGAACAACCGCGGCCCGCGCCCTTCGGGGTCACTGATCGCCGACGCGTCGTTGCGTCGTTCAGGTGGGACTTCGAGCGCTTCGAGTGCAGCGTCCCAGCTGTCGAATCCCGGCGGCGGCGGGTCAAAGGTGTAGCCGAGCACCTCGCTCCAGAAGCCGGCCAGGGCGTTGGGGTCGGCACAGTCAAAGGTCACCTGGATCTCTCGGGACATGTCGTCCTGCTCCTTCCTGGGCGGCTGCCTGGGGTCACCCGAGCAGCGAGGTCCGCACGATCATGCATCAGCATGCAGTGGGGTGCCGATCGAGCCGACGAAGCGCCGGGCCGCCGGTGGGTGCCGAAGTGCACAGACGGCAGACTCGCCCGCTGCGTGGCGTCCGCTTCTTGCAGCTCCGCCGAGCACGCGCGAGGAGACGACAGGGCCCTTCACAATCAAGTGCTGAGTCGGAGGTCGCACCGGTACGAAGTGCCTTGTTTGCCGCCGAGATGGGATGGGTCTGCGGGTCCGACCGCGACGAAGCCGGTCTTCTCCAATACTCTCCGGGATGCGGGGTTGGTGCTTGCCACCGCAGCTCGCAGGGTGCGTAGCCCGTATCTCGTCCACGCCAGGCGGCACAGCTGCCCGACGCCGGCAGTCGCCAGACCTCGGCCACTGGCATGCTGCGCGACCCGATAGCCCAGGTCTGCGGCGCCGTCTTCCAGGTCGTACAGATTGAACCTGCCGAGCACCGAGCCGTCCTCGGAGAGGAGCACGTGGAAGACACAGGCACCGGTCTCCTGCTCGGCGAGCAGAGCGTCGAAGCCCTCGATGAACCTCTGGTAGAACGCGTCGCCCCGGTCCGAGACGGCGGCCGCGAAGTAGACCCGGTTCTCCTCCTCGAACGCCAAGACCGCGGCGGCGTGGTCGGCGCACAGCCGTCGCAGCTCAGGCACCGCTCGAAGATAGCGCGCAGAACACGACTCTTCGGGCCCTGCCCGCCCACAAGCGCGCCACGGTGATCCGCAGGCGCGACAGCCATGTCGTCGACGACACCCTCACGCATCTCTTCGACCTGATCAACCGACCGGAGCATCAGGTCAGGATCCGGTGGCAGCCGGAAACCGTCGCGATCTGGGACAACCGGGGGACCCGGCACTACGCCGTTGCCGACTACCTGCCCCACGCCGCGTGATGCATCGCGTAGCCGTCGTGTCGGACCTCCGCAGCGGTTAAGGCAACACGACCCCGCCTCCGTCGGCAGCTGCATCCAGCTGAGGACATCGGGCCGATGAGGCCGACCGTGGCGCTGGGGCGCTATTGACGGTCTCCGCCGGGCACCATAGATTACGGCAGGAAACCTACCAGTGGAGAGGCAACCTGTGTGACAGGCATCCCTGGCAGACCG
>JAWWPH010000426.1:0-5950 GCA_033850875.1 Nocardioidaceae bacterium
CATCACGACACCCAGGCCGCTGGCTGGATGCCAGCACATGCACGACCCGAAGCCGGGATACCCACCCGGGTGGCTGACGACGGTGCCCCAGCGCACGCTGGAGTCGACGAAGAGCCCGAAGCCGTACCCGGGCGCCGGTGCCTCCACCACACGGGAGGTCGACAGGCGGGCTGTCGGCGGAATCGAGCGGTGCTGCTGCTGCATCTCCCGCCGGCTGGCTCGGGTGAGCGGATGGTCGTCGGGGGGGTCGTCGCGAGCCGGGAACGCGGCAGCGAGGCCGCTCACCCAGCGGGCCAGGTCGGCGACCGAGCTGTACAGGCCGCCGATCGGCGAGAAGGCGCCGGGGTTGTCGAAATCCTCCTGCTGCCACTGGTCGTCGACGCGACGGTGGCCGCGGACCAGGAGGTCGGGCGACACGCTGCCGGAGTCGAAGACGCTGTGCGTCAACCCGACGGGGCGGAGGAGCCGACGTGTCACGAAGTCCCGGTAGCTCTCGCCTGCCACATTTGCGACGACACGGCCGAGGATCGCGAAGCCCAGGTTGGCGTACTCGAACTGGGTCCCCGGAGCCGAGTCGAACCGGAATCCCGCCTGCAGGAAGTCACCGAACTCCCCGTCCGTCAACGACTCCTGCCGGTCGCCCCAGGCGTCGTCCGTGGGCAGCCCGCCGCTCATCGTCAGCAGGTGGCGAACGGTCAACCGCGGGGAGTCGGCGGTCGGCATCGTGAGGCCGGCAAGTTCCGGTACGTAGTCCTCCGCCGGCACGTCCAGGAGCAGGCGCCCCTCGTCGCGAAGGCTGAGGACGGCTGCGGCGGTGAAGCTCTTGGTCATCGACGCGATCCGGAACACGCTGTCGGCGTCCGGTGTCCGCTCGTCCACGCCCGTACGACCGCGGCCACCGCCATGGGCCAGTCGTCCGTCCTCGACGACGCCGTAGGCGAGACCGGGCGTGACGCCGGTGTCGAAGTACGAGTCGACGAGCACTTCGACGGCGTCGATCGCCGGGTCGCTCACCTGACGACCGTTCGCGTTGTCGTCAGACCTGTCCGGATGCTACGTCGCTTCGCCACGGCAACACACTAGTGCTGGCCCGCGCATGCCCGGATCCGCAGCTGATGACCCCGCGGGCCTGAGTGGACGGCGTGTCGGCGCAGGGGTTGCTTGGCGCTGGTTCGCCAGGTCCGGTGGGCTACGGCAGCGGGCTCACTCGGCCAGCGATGCCGAGCCGGCACACCTGACCAGCTCGCGAGGTGGCCATGACTTCGATTCGCAAGTAGCCCTTCGAGGCGTCGTCTCGGACGACCCACTGCCCGTGGGCGTCGGCATGCTGCACGGGAAACACAGTCACCGAACCCAGGTCGAACTGATACTGAGCCACGTGCAGGTGCCAGCGGCTGTTCGGCCTTGCCTGACGTACGTGCACGCTGACGAGGTCGGGGTTTGTGGGGCCGTCGACGTGGGCCAGCCGAACCTCGACCACGGCACGGCCACTGCAGGGAGCCGATGCGGTGATCGGTAGGTGTGAACGCGCGACTGTTCGCGCGCCGTCTGCGCCGCCCGCAACGGAAACGAATGCCGTTGATGCGATCACAAGGGAAACCCCAGCCACGGTCCAGGCAGTCCTCAATGGCATGGTCATACCTCCTGTGGCACGAAGCGCCGCGGCTCGGCGCTTGGCACAGTCTCGCATCGGGCCATGCCTGCGAGCGGAGGAACGGAGGACTCGCGGCCGCCCGGAAGGACGGTTGTCACGGGGACGGTTAACGGTGGCGGCGCCGCGTGGCGTGGTTGTCCGGCACGTCCTGGTAGAGGCCGAACATCCGACCATCGTCGGACCGCACTACACCGACGAGATCGTCACGAGCAGGCGATTGATCAACGTCGGCCGACGAGCCCGCCTGGTCGCCGGCGCCGGACGGGTAGCTCGCGAAGTCCGTGAACCGGATCACCCAGACGGGGACCTTGTTCCAGCCCATCGCGTTCGGGTTGCGGTTCCCGATGCCGGGACCGTACCCGCTCGTTGAGTAGAGCGCGAGAAACACCTGGGGTGCCGGCGTCGTCGAACTCATGAACGCACGGCCGGGCCCTGCTCGAAATCTGTCGTATGCCGTCCGTGCGGAGATGGCCGGGTGGTAGGACGCCGGCGGGGGGTCGAGTCGCAACGACCCTGCACCGTAGGTGAAGGAGCTCGTCAGCCGTCCGTCGACCACGCGCGCGGTCGGCTCCTCGGGGTAGTGAGTGGTCACGGGACCGATGGTCGCCGTCGGTGGCCCAGCCGTTGCCGATGACTGGCTGCAGGCATTGACAAGAGGCAGCAATGTGACCACCGCGACGGCCGCGGTCGACAGGCGACAAGCACATCGTGCTCGTCGGCGAGTCCTGGACAACGTGCCTGCTCCTCTCGGTACCGGCCCCCCTCACCACTCAGTCCACGACGATCCTTGCTCCTGACCATGTTGCGGGACGTGTGGGGTTTCCCGACGCGAAGCTTTCCTGACGAGTCTCGCAGCACCGCAGCCCCCGCGTGCACGCCGCCGGGGGGTGCGGGTCGGGCGGCACCGGGGCCCTGACCTGTACGCAGGTCGGGGCCTTCGTGCGTCGAGGCGCCGTTGGAACGGCGGCTTCCTCGGAAAGCCGACCCGCCAGTACCTCTTACACGTAGGGTCTCGGGCAGGTGCGCCCGCCTTCCGTGTTCACCCCCAGAGCCCCGGCAGGAGCCCGTCGATGACCCTCGCATCGCTGGACCTCTTCCACGTCCTCGCGGCGTTGGCCGCGCTGCTGACCTTCGCCCACCTCGGTGGCGTGGTCGCCAACCGGATCGGGTTGCCGCCCATGCTCGGCGAGCTGACCGGTGGCCTGCTGCTGGGCGCTACCGTGCTCGGCCGCGTCGGCCCGGACGTGTCCCACTGGCTGTTCGAGGCCCCGCAGGGCTCGCAGCCCGCACCACCGCTCGTGTCGATCCTGGGCTTCTGCGGCCAGCTCGGGCTCCTTCTCCTCATGTTCGTCGGTGGTCTGGCCATGCGCCGGCTCGTCGACCGCAAGGACATGAGGGCAGTCGGCTGGATCACGGGTCTGGGCGTGTTGGTTCCGGTGTTCACGGCGCTGGTCATCTTCCGGTTCCAGGACTTCAGCGCCTATCTCGGTCCGGCCCGATCGCTGCCCGCTCTCCACATCGTGCTGATCGCCGCTCTTGCCGTGACCAGCATTCCCGTCATCACGCGCATCTTCATCGACCTCGACCTGATCGAGACCCGGCTCGCGCGGATCGTGTTGTCGGTCGCTGTCTTGGAGGACGTACTCCTTTACGTCGGCATCTCCCTGGCCGTCGGCATGGCCAACGGTCAGGCAAAGGCCGACGCATCCCTTCCATCATTGCTGAACATGGATCCGAACGGACCGTGGTACATAGCGTGGCACGTCGGAGCCAGCCTGCTTCTGCTGGTCGCCGCGTCGATGAGCGCCGCGGTGTTGCCGTCCGGTGGTCCTCGTGAGCGCACGCGTAACCTGATTGCGCGGCGCAGCCCCCTCGGTTGGACGGTCGCATTCGTCTGCGCCGTGACGCTCGTGGCCATGCTGCTCGGGCTGGCCCCCATCTTCGGTGCGCTGGTCGCGGGCATCGCGGTGGCGAACGACGACCGACCGGCCTTCGTCGTGGCCCGGCGTGAGATCGAGAGCTTCGCGATGGCGACCTTCATCCCGATCTACTTCGCGCTGGTGGGCGTGTCGCTCGACCTCGTGGACGCCTTCGACTGGAAGCTCATCCTGGGGCTGCTGCTCGTCGGGACCACGGTCAAGTTCACGGCCACAATGATCGGTGCCCGCATCGCAGGGGAGCCACCGGCGATGGCGAGGGCGCTGGCCACGAGCGTCAACGCCCGTGGCGGCCCAGGGATCGTGCTGGCGACCACCGCGATCGCTGCCGGCATCATCGATGCGAGGACGTTCACCGCCCTGATCGTCCTGGCCCTTGCCACCTCGGCCGGCGCAGGCGCCTGGCTCGCATGGACGTTGCGCCGCAGCCCCGCGACGAACGCGCTGATCCGCGACGCAGGGGTGGGAAAGCCGCCGACCGGCGTACGAACGCCGCTTGCCGTCCCGCCCGCCTGACGCCCCGCTCAGCCGCCCAGCCCGTCCCAGGACCAGCGTGGGATGCGCAGGCTGCTCGGGACGTCGTCCGCTGATTCGTGATAGCGCGCCATGCTCGTGGTCGTGGCCCAGGCGAAGTAGTCGTGCAGGACTGGCGACACAGGATCGTCGCCGGCGATCCCCGCATCCGCAAGGGCCCGGTCGAAGCAGATGACGGCCCGCTGGTCCATCTCGTCGTGTATGCCGTTCCCGCTGTGGATGCGCACGACCGACGTCTCGTCGCCGTACCGGTCTGAGTACGTCGCCGGGCCGCCCAGGGCCTCGGCCCAGTACGCGGCGAGCCGCTCGACGTGGTCGGGCTCGAAACCGTGCTGGAACGCGTGGCTCACTACCTCGTCCGCCATCACCCGGACGTGCCAGGCACTCGCCAGCCGACGCATTCCCTTGTCGCCCCCGGCGGCCTCGTAGACGGTCTGCATCAGGCAAGTGTGGCAGTTGTCGGCTGTCGACGGACCGGCGCGAGCCGTGGACGACGGTCACCGGTTCTGCGGTGCCAAGGGGCCGACCCGCGGCATCTCCGACGGGTCATCGGCCGAAGTGCGCCGTCAGGCGTCGTCGCGCGCCGTCGACCGTCACGCGGCCCCCGTACGGGAGTACCCATTGCGGACTCGTGTGGCCGAGATCCACGTCCATGACCACCACCATGTCCGGGTGGTACTCCGAGACCGCCCTCAGCACCGCGTCCCGGTTCGCCTGCCGCACGGACGCCGCCTCGTCCGGGCTGGGGTGGTCAGCGTGGTCTCCCACCGGGGGGCGGCCCCACACCAGTGCGGGGCTGGCCTCCAGCAACCCTCGTTCGCCCATGTTGCGGAGCATGCGGTACACCTCGGTCGCCGGCGGGCGCTCCTCGGACGTCTCGAGGACGAGAACGCAGCCCGCGTACGCCTCCCTGGGGTGGATCCATCGGCCGGCCGCGAGGTTCCAGTGCAGGATCTCGAGGTTGCCGCCCCAGCTAGGTCCGCTCACGGTCGCCGCCGGACCGGTCCACGTCCATCGCTCCGCGGGCTCGTCCGGAGCTGCTTCGGTGAGGGCCCGAGGGTCGTCCCATCGGATGCCGACGTCTCGTGTTCTCGCTACCGGCTCGAGTGTGAGGTCGCCGCCGTACAGCGCAGCCCGCAACGAGATCAGATGTTGATCGTCGATGCGACGACCGGGACCGAGGTGCACCTGCGTGGCACCGCCGTGGACGCCTGCGACGCCGTGGAACCACAGCCAATTGAGGAGGTTGGTGTTGTCGGAGTACCCGACGAACGGCTTGGGGTCCCGCGCCGGGAGGGTCGGGTCCAGGTGCTTGAGCACCGTGATCTGGTCGGAGCCGCCGATGGTCGCCATGATGGCGCGGATCGAGGGGTCGGCGAAGGCGGCGTCGATGTCTGCCGCCCGCTCTCGCGGCGTACTCGCCACCCGGGTCGTCGGGAACTCGACCGGCTCGAGGTCGAGCTCGCTGCGGAGTCGCTCCATCGCCTGTTCGTGGACGGCAGGGAAGTCGGCGGGGGCTGCCCAGGAGGGAGACAGGATCGCGACGCGGTCTCCGGCACGAACGGGGGGAGGGATCTGCAACGACGCCGGCATGTACGAATTGAATCAGGGGGCCGTGCGCCGGGTGCGGTCAGAAGTGCCCGAGCACCGATCTGACTGTGCCCCAGGCCCCGCGGCCGGTCAGGTACCCCACCGACGGCCGGGAACCCAGCTCGACAGTGATCGCCGAGCCGCTGTGGTGCGCGTTGTACCAGCCGGTCATGGTCCCGTGGCACACGTCGCTGCACCGAAGCGGCTTCTTCGGCAGGTGCAGATTCCTGGACAG
>JAWWPH010000431.1:0-7563 GCA_033850875.1 Nocardioidaceae bacterium
TCATCGGCGGCAAGGTCGCGGTGGTCTGCGGCTACGGCGACGTCGGCAAGGGATGCGCCGAGGCGCTGCGCGGCCAGGGTGCCCGGGTCATCGTCACCGAGATCGACCCCATCTGCGCCCTGCAGGCTGCGATGGACGGCTACCAGGTGTCCACCCTCGACGAGGTCGTCGAGATCGCCGACATCGTCATCACGGCGACCGGTTGCTACCACGTCGTGACGCCCGAGCACATGAGCCGGATGAAGCATCAGGCGATCCTCGGGAACATCGGCCACTTCGACAACGAGATCGACATCGCCGGCCTCGAGGAGACCGAGGGCATCTCCCGCGTCACCGTCAAGCCACAGGTCGACGTCTTCACCTACCCCGACGGGCACAAGCTGATCGTGCTGAGCGAGGGTCGACTGCTCAACCTGGGCAACGCGACCGGGCACCCGTCGTTCGTGATGTCGAACTCGTTCACCAACCAGGTGCTGGCCCAGATCGAGCTGTACACACGTCCCCAGGACTACCCGACCGACGTCTACACGCTCCCGAAGCACCTCGACGAGGAGGTCGCACGCCTGCACCTGAAGGCGCTCGGGGTCTCGCTGAGCACGCTGACCGATGAGCAGGCGAAGTACCTCGGCATCGCCGTCGAGGGCCCCTACAAGTCCGACCACTACCGCTACTGACCACCGGTACGGCCGGCTGCGGCCGGCCCGTTCGCGCCACGCCCCTTGCGCCAAACGGGTACGAAGTACGCTTCTCTTACGGTGTACACGGTTGGTTGTCACACCGCTGACGGCGACAAGAGGGAAATCCTTGGAAGCGGTACGCACTCACCGGGGCAGGGTTCTGGTCGTCGACGACGACTCGTCCCTGTCTGAGATGCTGACGATCGTGCTGCGCGGCGAGGGATTCGAGTCGCGGGTCTGTGCGACCGGTGAGCGAGCGCTCGGCGCCGTGCGGGAGTTCCGTCCCGACATCGTGCTGCTCGACCTGATGCTGCCGGGCAAGGACGGCGTCGACGTCTGCCGGGAGATCCGCAGCGAGTCCGGTGTCCCGATCATCATGCTGACCGCCAAGAGCGACACCGTCGACATCGTCGTCGGCCTGGAGTCCGGCGCCGACGACTACGTGGTGAAGCCCTTCAAGCCCAAGGAACTGGTGGCGCGCGTGCGGGCCCGGCTGCGGAAGTTCGAGGAGTCCGCCCCCGAGTCCCTCCAGATCGGCGACCTCCTCATCGACGTGGCCGGGCACACGGTCAGCAGGGACGGCGAGACGCTCTCGCTCACCCCGCTCGAGTTCGACCTGCTGGTCTGCCTGGCTCGCAAGCCGTGGCAGGTGTTCACGCGCGAGGTCCTGCTCGAGCAGGTGTGGGGATACCGGCACGCGGCCGACACCAGGCTCGTCAACGTGCATGTCCAACGGCTCCGGTCAAAGGTCGAGATCGACCCCGAGAACCCCCAGATCGTCTTGACCGTGCGCGGCGTCGGGTACAAGGCCGGCGAGGCACCAGGCAGCCGGTAGGGCATGGCGCTCGACACGGAGAGGTCGCTCTCGCAGCCGCCGGGGGCGGGCGAGGATGCTCCCGGTCTGGCAGAGCCCCGCACCACGAGGCAGCGGGTCGCCGACGCAGGGGCCAGTGTGCTCCGTGCGATCGCTGCTCCGTTCCTGGAGCTGCTCCACGTCTGGCGGCGTTCGATCCAGGCCCGGGTGGTGATCGGGACCCTCGCACTGTCGGCGGTCCTCGCGATCCTCGCCGGATGGGTACTGATGAGCCGCGTGACCGAGGGCCTCCTGGACAGCAAGAAGCAGTCGGCCCTCTCGCTGGCCGCAGCCGGCTTCGACGCGGCGCAGGCCAAGCTGGCGGCCGCACCCGAGGTCGGCAACGTCTTGGACCTGGGCAGCGTCGTCCCGGAGCTGACGCATGCCCTGTCGCCGAGCGACACGGCCCGAGACGACTACGGCGTCGTGATCATCGGTCCGTCGGACCCTCTCGCCCCGGGCTCGCAGGAGGGAGTGCTGACGTCCGGTGAGGTGTCCCCCAACCGGCAGTCCGTCCCGCCCGGCCTGCTGGCCAAGGTGCAGTCGACGCCCGGCAGCTGGTGGGCGTACTCGACGGTGCGCTACGACGCCCCCGCGATGCCTTCCAAACCCGGACTCGTGGTGGGGTCGCAGATCGGGGTGCCCAATACCGGTCAGGTCTACTCCCTGTTCTACGTGTTCCCACTCCAGGAGCAGCTGCAGACGCTCTACGTCGTACGGAGCGCCCTGATCACCACCGGCGCCGTCCTGGTGGTGCTGCTCGCCACGATCGGCTGGCTCGTCACCCGTCAGGTGGTCACACCCGTACGGCTGGCACGCAGGATCTCCGAACGGCTCGCCGCCGGCCGCCTCGAGGAGCGCATGCAGGTCCGCGGAGAGGACGACATCGCCCGGCTGGGGATCTCCTTCAACCAGATGGCCGCCAGCCTGCAGCGCCAGATCCGGCAGCTGCAGGAGCTGGCGCGGGTCCAGCGGCGGTTCGTCGCCGACGTCAGCCACGAGCTGCGTACCCCGCTCACGACCGTACGGATGGCCGCCGACCTGCTGCACGACAAGCGGAGCTCCTTCGACCCCGCCACCGCCCGGTCCGCCGAGCTGCTCCAGGCTGAGCTCGACCGCTTCGAGGCCCTGTTGACCGACCTCCTCGAGATCAGCCGGTTCGACGCGGGCGCCGCATCGCTCACCCTGGCCGATGTGGACCTGCGCGCGGTCGCGCACCGCGTCTGTGACGCAACCGCCGGCCTCGCGGAGCGACGGGGCTCGAAGCTGACCGTCGACGTCCCGGGCAGCCTCTGCCTCGTCGAGGCTGACGTCCGGCGGGTCGAGCGGATCGTCCGCAACCTGGTCGTCAACGCCATCGAGTACGGCGAGGGCCGGCCGGTGGAGGTCCGGGTGGCCGCCGCCGACGACGCCGTCGCGTTGTCGGTGCGCGACCACGGCGTAGGACTCAAGACAGGGGAGGACGTGATGGTGTTCAGCCGGTTCTGGCGCGCCGACCCCGCTCGCGCCCGGACCCGGGGAGGCACCGGGCTGGGGCTCTCGATCGCGATCGAGGACACCACGCTGCACGGAGGGCGACTCGAGGCGTGGGGAAGGCCCGGTCTCGGCTCGGTGTTCCGGCTGACCCTGCCGCGCCGGGCGGGCGACGCGCTGTCCGGCTCCCCGCTTCCCTTGGTCCCGAGCGGCGAGCGACCTCCGGCGGGCGCCGGCCCGCACCCACGCGTCGCCGGGTCCGACCGGAGCACCCGATGAGGCCGGCACCTGGCGGCGCCCGACACCCGGTGGACCTGCTGCTCCTCCTCGCGGCTGCGCTGGTGCTGTCCGGCTGCGTCTCGATACCCCACAGCTCGCAGATCCAGCCCGGCCGGGAGCTGAGCGTCCAGGACGAACCTCAGCACGTGACCAACGATCCGCCCGGTCCACGGCCGGGCGCCAGCCGCCGGCAGGTCGCGGCCGGTTTCTTCGCCGCGATGCTCGCGTATCCGCAGACGGTGACGACGGCTCGCGAGTACCTCACGGCCAGCGCGGCGGCGCACTGGGACCCGAGCGCCGGCGTGGTCGTCTACGACGGTCAGAGCTTCATCCCCGGCAGGAGCGGGGTCGCGGTGAGTGCCCAGATCCTCGGCACCTTGGACCGGCGCGGCGTCTGGGCATCGGTACGTCCGGAGGCGTCGCAGATGGCAGTGACACTGCGGCTGCTCAAGGTCAGGGGACAGTGGCGGATCGCGAACCCGCCGCCCGGGCTGTACATCGACAACGAGTACTTCGACAACGACTACAAGAAGTTCGCGCTGTACTTCTTCGACCCGAGCAAGCAGGTCCTGGCCGCCGACCCCGTGTACCTGGTCGACGACGACACCGCCGCGACGGCGCTCGTCGCGGACCTGGTCCAGGGCCCGACGTCGGCGCTGTCGGGTGCCGTGACCACCGCGATCCCGAAGCAGACGAAGATCGCGGTCTCCGTCGCTGCTTCGCCGTCCCATCCCGGCCTCGCGGAGGTACCGCTGAGCGACGACGTACTGCGGCTCTCGCCCGACGACCGCAAGCTCGCTGCGGCGCAGCTCGCGTGGACGCTACGCCAGGTCTCCGACATCCACACCCTGTCGATCAGCGTGGACGGGCGGGCAATCGACGTCCCCGGCTTCGGGAGCTCGTTCAACGTCAACAGCTTCAGCGGCTACGACCCTGCGGGGCTGACCGGCGAGCGCCGGCTCTTCGCGCTCAACGACACCGGTGTCGTCTCTGTCGCCAACAGCACCGTCGCGCCGGTCCTGCAGGCAGCCGACCCCCGCTCGGCCGCCATCGACACCAGGGGGTCCCTCGTCGCGTACGTCACGTCTGACGGCTCCTCGGTCGTCGTGAGCGGCATCCCGGCGGGCGCGGACGTCGGGCGCAGTACCTGGGTCTTCGGCGCGACGTCCTTGCTCCGGCCGTCGTGGGACTTCCGGGGTCTGCTGTGGGTCGTCGACCGGTCACCGAACGGCAGCGAGATCAAGGTGGCGACGGGCACGGCAGTGCACACGGTCCGGGCACCCGGACTCGCCGGGAGCGACATCGTGTCGTTCGCGGTGTCTCGCGACGGCGTCCGGTTCGCCGCGATCGTCCGCCGGGGCGGAACGACCCGCCTCGAGATCTCGATCATCGACCGGGATCCCGCCCATCGCGAGCGGGTCCGGCTCGGACCACCTCATACGGTCCTGGCGCTGACCTCGCGGACGTCGGGGATCCAGCTTCGCGACATGTCCCAGCTCTCCTGGGTGAGCCCCACCGCGGTGGTCGTGCTGGCGAGTGGGGACGCCGGGGTCCGGCATCCGTGGCAGGTCGAGATCGACGGGTCGCGAACCACCGACGTCGGCCAGTTCCTGCCCGTGCGCCCGGTCAGCCTCGCGGCCGGCGCCAACTCGCAGGCCCCGATCGCGGTTGGCGCGCGCGGCGGGCAGCTGTACCTGCAGGAGCCCGACCTCCAGTGGGTGCGGATCGGAGAAGGACCGGCGCTGCGGATGCCCGTCTACGCCGGCTGACCGGCTGTCCACAGCACCTCCCGTGGTGGCGTCCGTCCCCAAGGGTCGGGGTACGAGTGCCCCCGGGGGAGCGGCAGGCGGCACCGTTGCTGCGTGCTGGACAGCCCAGGAGACGGATACCTCGCCGCGACGCTCGACCTGCTGCTCGGCGGGACCTGCGTCGGGTGCACCCGGCCAGGTCCGGCCCTGTGCCCGAGATGCGGCGCGTTCCTCGAGAGACTCCCGCGCCGCGTGTCGCCGACTCCCACGCCGCCCGGACTGCCTGCCGCCTTTGCCGTGGCGACGTACGAGGCGGTCGCACAGGCGGCGCTGCTGGCGCACAAGGAGCAGGGGCGGCTGAGCCTCGCCCGCCCGCTCGGCCGCGCCCTCGCCTTGAGCTGCTTCGCGGTGCTCACCTTGTGCGCACACCGCGCCGAGCAGGTCCGCCTGGTTCCGGTGCCCTCTGCTGCCGGCAGGGTCCGTGAGCGGGGGCACGACCCGCTGCTGCGGGTGGCGCGCGAGTGCCGCCGGGCGATGCGGGCGGCAGGCGTGACCGCCTCCGTGGAGCCGGTGCTCCGGATCGTTCGGCCCCTCGAGGACCAGGCCGGGCTGTCGGCACCGCAGCGGCATGCGAACCTGCAGGGAGCCTTCGAGGTGGGCCGAAGGCGGCCGCTCGGCGGTGCGGTGGTCGTCGTCGACGACATCGTGACGACGGGAGCGACGGCCACCGAGGCGTGTCGGGCGTTGGGTGTCGCCGGCGCCGAGGTCGTCGGCGTTGCGGTCATCGCGGCGACCGCTCTACGTGGCCTTCCGCCTGCTCGTTGACAGGACGTGACAATTCCGGTCCTGTGTCGGACGTCGGAGCGAGCGGCTACTGTTTCGTCATGGCACTCGTCCGGGTCCGTGGTTGCGCCGACAGGGGCTCGACACGTCGGGCGTCCGGCCGGCAAGCCGATGCCAGCCGCAGGCGAAACGGCCCACGTAAGGTGCGGGCGGCTCACCAGCTGACGCCGTCCGCGCTGAGCACGGTGCGGCTTAGTAGTAAGTCCTGCCCCGCCGCGGGTCACGATGTCCTGCGTCACCGGGAGAAGGGTCTGCGTGGCACAAGCTGCAAAACCTCAGCAGGCGAGTGTGGGGACGAAGACCAGGTCGGACGGGCGAGTGTCACCGCTGCTGTCCGCGTGAGCGTGGCCGGTCCTCCGGCGCGCCGGCATCGCTGAAGGAGGCATGCGTGGAGATCGTGGTCAAGGGACGCCACTGCGAGCTGTCGGACCGGTTCCGGAGTCACGTCGAGGAGAAGCTGACCCGGCTCGAGAAGTTCAACCAGCGCATCATCCGGGTCGACGTCGAGGTGACGCAGGAGAGCAGCCCGAAGCTGACCTCGGAGACGGTGTGCGTCGAGATCACGATCCGCAGCCGGGGCCCGATCATGCGGTCCGAGGCCTGTGCCGAGGACAAGCTCAGTGCGCTCGACAAGGCGCTGGAGCGCCTCGTCGCCCAGGCGCGCAAGGCGCACGACCGCCGCCGGGTCCACCACGGCACGCGGAGTCCGACGTCGCTCGCGCACGCGATGGCGGCAGTCGGCGAGCCGGTGGCGCAGAGCGTCGACGGCGAGGCCGGCGACGCCGTGCACAAGGTCGGGCCGCTCACGGTGATGGGCGACGGCCCGCTCGTGGTCCGCGAGAAGACCCACGCCGCCGATCCGATGACGCTCGACCAGGCGCTGTACGAGATGGAGCTCGTGGGGCACGACTTCTTCCTGTTCATCGACAAGGAATCCGACTCCCCGGCCGTCGTCTACCGGCGCAAGGGGTACGACTACGGCGTCATCCGTCTCGACACGTGAGCGGGCCGACCTCCCGCATCGGCCGTCGCGAGCCCGTCAGGGTGATGATCGTCGACGACCAGGAGCTCTTCCGCCGGGGGCTCGCCATGCTGCTCGCCGCCGAGGACGACATCGACGTGGTCGGTGAGGCCGCTGACGGATCAGAGGCCACGGGCTTGGCTGCCGCTATCGCGCCCGACGTGATCTTGATGGACGTCCGGATGCCGCAGCAGTCCGGTATCGAGGCCTGCATCGAGATCAAGTCCGTCGACCCCTCCGCCAAGATCGTGATGCTGACGATGTCCGACGAGGAAGCGGACCTCTACGATGCGATCAGGAACGGCGCCTCCGGCTACCTGCTGAAGGACGCCTCCATCGACCAGGTGGCGGAGGCGGTGCGCGTCGTCGCCGACGGACAGTCCCTGATCAGCCCCTCGATGGCGGTGAAGCTCCTCGACGAGTTCAAGGCCATGTCGCGCTCCGGCGGCAGGGACGACGCCCTCAACCCGAAGCTCACGCCACGCGAGCTCGAGGTGCTCAACCTGGTCGCTCACGGACTCGCCAACCGCGACATCGCCAAAGAGCTCTTCATCAGCGAGAACACGGTCAAGAACCACGTCCGCAACATCTTGGAGAAGCTGCAGCTCCACTCCCGGATGGAGGCCGTGATGTACGCGGTGCGCGAGAAGCTCCTCGACATCCCGTGAG
>JAWWPH010000439.1:0-3360 GCA_033850875.1 Nocardioidaceae bacterium
TCGACCGGCTCGACCGTTCCGTCCTCGACGCCCTGTGCCGGCGGTTCGGGGGCGGCCCCGTCGGGCTCGGAACCCTCGCGGTCGCCGTGGGAGAGGAGCGGGAGACGGTCGAGGAGATGGCCGAGCCGTTCCTCGTCCGCGCGGGTTACCTCGCCCGGACCCCGCGCGGTCGGATCGCCACGCCGGCCGCCTGGCGGCACCTCGGCCTGGCCATCCCGGCGGGTGCGGCCTTCCCCGACCAGGCGCTGTTGTTCGAGGAGGGCTGAGCGTGCCGTACCGACATCGGTGTCGGTACGGCCGGCAGCCGCCGCGTCACAGGTAGACTCCGCATTTGGCCGTCTTTGGGGGCGGCGCCCATGATGTGAACGTTGAATCGGCTTCTCGTGAAGTGCGATCGAGGTCGAGTCGAGGAGTCTTCGTGCAAGGTGCTGCGCAGCTGCTGCCGGTCGTGGTGATCCTGATCCTCGCGTACCTGCTGATGGTCCGGTTGCCCCGCAAACGTGCCCGCGAGGTGGCGCGGCTCCAGGCTGCGCTGTCGGTCGGCGACCAGGTCATGCTCACCAGCGGGATCTTCGCCCGCGTGCGGGCCATCGTCGACGAGAAGATCGACGTCGAGATCGCCCCAGAGGTGGTCGTGACGGTGCACCAGGGCGCCATCGGCCAGATCGTCCGCGACCGCACGGCCGACGACGACGACGTCGACGGTGTCGAGCCGCTGTCGACCGACGCCGGCCACGTACCGTCCGAGAGCGACTCCGGCGCCACCGGGTACGACGTCGACGGCGCCGGTCCCGCAGACGGCGAGCCCGGCCGGCGAGGGGTCTGACGTGGCGACTCGCACCTCTCGGCCGGGTCGTACGCTGCTGATCTTCGGGCTCGTGATCCTGGCGATGTACGCCGGGGCAGCGGCCATCGGCAACTGGAAGCCGAAGCTCGGCCTCGACCTGCAGGGTGGGCAGCGCATCGTGCTGCAGGCCGCCGGGGCCGGCGGCGCCACGGTCGCGAAGGACAAGCTCAACGAAGCCGCCGACATCATCGCGGCCCGCGTCAACGGTGCGGGTGTCGCCGAGTCCAACGTCAGCACGCAGGGCAGCAACATCATCGTCGTGGAGATACCCGGCAAGCCCGACGAGCAGCTGCTGCGCTCGGTGCAGGCCACCGCGCAGTTGAGGTTCCGGCTCGTCGCCGAGCAGATCGGACCCCAGACCCCGACACCGAGCTCCACGACGGGTCCGTCCGGATCGACGGCGCCACCGAGCTCGGGTGCGACCACCGCGCCACCGAGCTCCGGGAGCACGACCCCGACCAGCGGGGCCGGCGCCACGTCGTCCTCGGGCGGCCCGGCCAGCCAGGGTGCCCCTGGCACCTCGTCGTCGGGGAGTGGGTCGAACTCCAACCGGGGCGCCGCGCCGTGGCTGCTGAAGGACGGCTCCGGCAACGGCAGCGGCGGTGCGACGACCGCGCCACCGACAGCGGCGTCCAGCCCGGCGACCGGCACGGCGCCGACGGGTACGCCAGGTGCGGGCGGCGCCACGGCGCCTGCGACCGGCGGACCTCCCCCTGCGCTCGTCCCGCCCGAGCTGGAGAACATCCCCGACCCGTACGCCTGGATCGCACAGTTCAAGGGCTCCGGCACGTCGGCGCCGACCATCTGGCTGGAGCGGCTGGCCTCCTTCGACTGCAAGCCCGACGGGCATTCACCCGGTCAGGTCGACCTCCCGAGCCAGCCCCTGCTGGCCTGCGACGACCAGGGCAACCGGTACCTGCTGGGCCCGTCGATGCTCGACGGCACCTCGGTCAGCGGCGCCAGCGCCCAGATCCCCCAGGGCCAGATCGACTACGCGGTCAACGTCAACTTCGACGGCGCCGGAGGCAGGAAGTTCGGCGAGATCACCACCCGGATCGCGAAGAACAGCTCCGACACCCAGCTCGCCGGCAGCCAGTTGGCCATCGTCCTCGACGGGGTGGTTCTGTCCGCTCCCGTCAACGACCTTCCGATCACGGGTGGCTCGGCGGAGATCACCGGGAGCTCCTCCAACCCGTTCACGCAGGAGACGGCCCAGAGCCTGGCCAACTCGCTCAAGTACGGCGCCCTCCCGCTCAGCTTCACGATCGCCCAGTCGAGCGTGGAGGGCCCCGAGCTCGCCAGCAACCAGCTCGACGCGGGGATCCTCGCGGGCATCGTGGGGCTGCTCCTGGTGGTCTGCTACTGCCTGCTCTACTACCGCGGGCTCGGCCTGGTGGTCATCGCGTCGCTGGTCATCGCAGGGATGATCACCTACGCCAGCGTGCTGCTGCTGGGCCACGCGTACGGCTTCACCTTGACGCTGCCGGGCATCGCGGGCCTCATCGTCGCGGTCGGGATCACCGCCGACTCGTTCATCGTGTACTTCGAACGACTACGTGACGAGGTCCGCGACGGCCGTACGCTGCGGACGTCCGTCGAGACCGGCTGGGTGCGAGCCCGGTCGACGATCCTGGCGGCCGACGCCGTGTCCATGCTGGCCGCGCTGGTGCTGTTCATCTTCGCGATCGGTGTGGTGAAGGGCTTCGCCTTCGCGCTGGGCCTCACCACGTTCATCGACGTGTTCGTGGTCTTCTTCTTCACCAAGCCGGTCGTGACACTGCTGTCCCGTACCAAGTTCTACGGCCAGGGGCACAAGTGGTCCGGCCTCGACCGCCAGCACCTCGGCATGCCCCCACTCACCCGAACCGCTCGCACCGTCCGAGGAGAGGCCTGATGTCCAAGCTCGGAGACATCGGCGCCCGGCTGTACCGGGGCGACGTCTCGGTCGACTTCGTCGGCCGCCGCAAGACGTGGTACCTGGTCTCGCTCGCCATCGTGCTGGTCGCCCTCGCCGGGCTGCTGCTGCGCGGGCTGAACTACGGCATCGAGTTCAAGGGCGGTGAGGAGTTCAACGCCCAGATCGCCAACCCGGCGGCCAACGTCCAGAAGGTCACGAATGCGGTCGTCGGCACCCGGATCGAGGCTGCCCTCAACCCCACCGTGATCGCGTCGGGCACCAAGGCGATTCGCGTCGACACCAAGACGCTCTCCCTCGACCAGGCCGCGGTCATCGAGCGAGCGATCCGCGCCACCGGTGCCACCGAGGTCAACTCCACCACGATCGGCCCCACCTGGGGCGCCTCCATCGCCAACCGCGCCTTGACGGGCCTCGTGGTCTTCCTCGTCCTCGTCGTGCTGTTCATCTGGGCGTACTTCCGCGAGTGGCGCATGTCAGTGGCGGCCATCGTCGCCCTCGCCCACGACCTGATCATCACGGTCGGCGTGTACGCGCTCACGGGGTTCGAGGTCACCCCGGCCACCGTCACCGGCCTGCTGACCATCCTCGGGTACTC
>JAWWPH010000447.1:0-10573 GCA_033850875.1 Nocardioidaceae bacterium
CCAGCGCCGCCGGGATCTGGCCGTTCAGGTGTGCTTCCCGGCCATCCTCGTCCTCGAAGGTGTCGAAGATGCCGTAGGTGGTGTCGCTGAGCTTGAACGCGTACCAGGTGACCGTGCCGGACTCGGCGACGGCGAGCTCACGTCCCTGCCTGAGGAAGTCGGCGAGCTCCTCCCCCTTCCCCGGCTTGGCCTCCAGCAGGGCCAGCAGACCTCTGTCGATGGTCATCGCGCATGTCCTCTCGTTTCTCGTAACCGTACGTCGCCGCTCGTCATCCGGCGTTCGGCAGGCACACCTGTACCACGCCGCCGACCACGCGGGTCTGGAACCTCGGCAGCGGCGACGTGGCAGGGCCGTGCACGACCTCCCCCGTGTGCAGCGAGAACGTGCTCTTGTGCCACGGGCAGACGACGCAGCTGCCGTCGTCCTCCTCAGTCACGCTCCCCTCGTCCAGTGGCCCTGACAGGTGGCTGCACAGCCCGGCGAGCACGTCGACCGCGCTCCCGCGACGGAACAACACCAGCGGCACCTCACCGAGCACCCGCTTCTCGAGCCGCCCCTCGGAGAGCTCGTCGAGTCCGGCGATGTCGTGCCAGCCCGGGGACACCCGATGCGGGACATCCTCCACGTGGTTCGCCCCCGACGCCTGTCGATAGGCGAGGTGCCCGCCGAGCAGCCCGCCGAACCCGACGATCGACAGTCCGGCCAGGGCCCATGCCTTGCCGCGGACCCGCCGACCGCGGAGCCGATGACCCAGCGAGACGACGTAGCAGCCCTCGGCCAGCGCGTTGGCGGTGGCATGGACGAGTCCGACCCGCATCTGCTGCTCGTGCAGCTGGGACCAGTCCGCATATCCCGACACGACGGCCGGTAGAGCACTCACCACTCCTGCTCCGGTCAGGACGGCCGCAGCGCGCTGCTGACCCGGCACGAAGTCGAGGATGCTCGCCGAGACCCAGGCCCCGATCGGCACCTGTACCGCCACCGGGTGCACGGGGTGCCCGATCGGTACGCCGTGCAGCACATCGCGCAGGGCCTGCGGCTGGATGACGGTGTTCGCCAGGTCCCGCAGCAGATTGACGACGGGGTCCAGGAAGGTGGCGTTCTCCAGGCGATCGACGTTACCCAAGGGTGGAAGCAGCTTCATGCACACTCTCCTGACTCGTCCTCTGCGCGTCGTGACGCTCCGGCGCCGTCGCGCGCCGTGCCTCACGTCTTATGTGACAGACCCAGCCTGTACCCGGCACCGGGTGGCGGCAACGCGAGCTCGGACACGACTTCTAGCGCCCGCTCCACAGGGGTCGCCCGCCGTCCGGACGTGTGCGTCCTATGCTGCGCTATGCCCACCACCGCCTCCGCGGCGAGTCCCCCGCGTGGCCGGCCTCGCGCCCGTGACCTGGGCATCCCACTCGCCGGGGAGCCCGGACCCTGGAACGCCATCACCGATGTCGCGGGCGTCGAAGTCGGCTTCGAGACGCTGATCCGCGGGGAGGGGCCACTCGTTCAGGGCCGCGGACCGGTGCGTACCGGTGTCACGACCGTGCTGCCCCTCGGACGAGCCGGGGTGGGCGACTCGTGCCCAGCGGGGTGGTCCTCGCTCAACGGCAACGGAGAGATGACCGGCACCGCCTGGCTGGACGAGGCGGGCGCGCTCTCGCTGCCCGTCGGTATCACGAACACCCATGCCGTCGGACCCGTCCACTCGGCGATCATCGACTGGTCGATCAGGCAGCGGCCCGAGCTGTCAGGACGCTGGCACCTTCCCGTAGTCGCAGAGACCTGGGACGGGTATCTGAACGACGCCAACGGCGGGCACATCACAGTCGACTCCGCCTGCCGTGCGCTCGACACCGCCGCCAGCGGCCCGGTCGCCGAGGGATCCGTGGGCGGTGGCACCGGCATGAGCTGCTACGGGTTCAAAGGCGGGACGGGAACCGCGTCCCGGCAGGTCACCATCGGCGAAACGAGCTACGGCGTGGGGGCGTTGACCCAAGCCAACTTCGGGAGCCGGCAGGAACTCGTCATCGCGGGGCGATCCGTCGGGCTGTCCTTGCCGGACGACAACCCAGCGGAGGACGACGGCCGGCCGGCGCCTCCCGGAGCCGGGTCCTGCATCGTCGTCGTCGCCACCGACGCCCCACTCCTCCCGGCGCAGTGCACAGCGCTCGCGCGCCGCGTCCCGCTCGGCCTCGCACGTACCGGGACGACCGGGAGCCACTTCTCCGGCGACCTCTTCCTGGCCTTCTCCGCTACGAACGTCGGAGCCTTGGACAGCTCCGGCGACACCTCGTCGCAACCTGGTCTGCGGGTCATCGAGTTCCTGCCCTGGGGCTCGATGGACCCGTTGTACCGAGCCGTCGTCGAATCCGTCGAGGAGGCCGTGCTCAACGCGCTGGTCGCAGGCGAGACGATGGTCGGGCGCGACGACCACCGCAGCCCCGGCTTCCCGGTCGAGAGGCTCGGAGAGCTCCTCGACCGCGGCTAGCGCCCGAGCTCGCGGCCGGTCGTGCTGTCGACGTGCGCCGGGATGTCTCCGACATGGCGATCACCCGTGCTGGACGTGCCGGTCGGCTCGAACATCACGATGGCACCCCCCGATGACGACGGCTTGTGCTCGGTACCGGCGGGAACCACGTACACGTCGCCTTGGCGGAGTGTCACCGTGTGCTCGAGACCGTCGTCGTCGCGCATCGACACGTCGAAGTGCCCGTCGACGACGAGGAAGAACTCGTCGGTGTTCTCGTGCACGTGCCAGACGTGCTCACCCCGTGCGTGGGCCACCCGCACGTCGTAGTCGTTGACTCTGGCGACGATCCTGGGGCTGTAGACATCGTCGAACGAGGCCAGCGCGGTCCGCAGGTTCACGGGTGGCGGAATGTCAGCCATCAGAGCTCCGATCCGGGCAGTCGAGTGGGACAGGCAACGCTACATCCCCTGCCGGAGACGCATCGTCGCCGAGTTCTACCCGTGGGTGGATGCCTGCCGGCTCTTTCGTGCCGAGCATTGAGGTATGACAGAAAACACATGCTATGACGACGTGGTCACCGTCCGGGGCCTGCGTAAGTCCTACGGCGACCGAGTAGTGCTCGAGGGCCTTGATCTCGACGTGCATGCAGGTGAGATCGTCGGCCTTATCGGCGCGAACGGCGCCGGCAAGACGACCACTGTGGAGTGCATCCAGGGCCTGCGGCGAGCAGACTCCGGTCTGCTCAGGGTGCTCGGATGTGACCCCGTCGCCGATGCCGAAAGGCTCCGCACGATGCTGGGCAGCCAGCTACAGGACTCGGCTCTCCCGGATCGGCTCCGCGTGCACGAGGCGATCGAGCTCTTCGCCACGCGCCATGCACGCGACGGGGACGAGCTCCTCGCCCAGTTCGGACTTCTCGAGCGCCGCCGGTCGGCGTTCGCGGCGCTGAGCGGGGGTGAGCGGCAACGACTCTTTCTCGTGCTTGCCCTGCTCAACCGACCTCGCCTCGTCATTCTGGACGAGCTCACCCAGGGGCTCGACCCGGCCGCGCGTCGCGACGTGTGGGCAGCGGTGCACAAGCTTCACGACGAGGGGACGACCGTGCTGCTCGTCACCCACGAGCTCGATGAGGCTGAGGTGCTCTGCGACCGGGTGATCGCCATGCGCGCCGGCGTCGTGCTCGACCAGGGCTCACCCGCTGAGCTGATGGCTCGGCACGCGCCGTGGGCTGTCATCCGGTTCGGATGGTCGCGAGACGACGAAGCAGAGCTGGCGCAGGCGCTTCGTCAACTCCCGGGCGTGCGCGAAGTACACCCGGCTGTCGGCCGAGTCGACGTCCACGGCGACCGAAGCTCGATCGCCCACGTCGGAGCCGAGCTGGTACGCCGCGGGGCCGTCCCACCCGACTTCGACGTCGAGCTGCCAACGCTCGAATCGGCGCTCCTGGAGCTGCTGGACCGACCGCAGGTGACCAACGACACCGACCGTCCCGAGACCGCTCAAAGCGGTTCTCTTCTCACAGGAGCCCTCCGATGACGCTCACCACCGAGACCTCACCCGCTACAGCACAGTCCAGGTTGCGCAGTTCCTCTGCCCCACGCGGTTCGACGACGTTGCGGCTGCTCCGCGCGGAGTTCCGGCTCATCCGCCGGGACCCGCTGGTGCTGACGTTCGTGTTCGTCTTCCCTGTCGTGACGATGCTGATCATCGGAGGGGCCTTCGGGACGGAACCCGATCCCGCGTTCGGCGGCACCAACCCGTCCCAGTGGTACGTGGCGTCGTACTTCACGGTGGTGATCGCCTCGACCGGTCTGGTCATGCTCCCGGTTCACCTCGCGTCGTACCGTGAACGAGGTGTGCTCCGGAGGTTCGCGGCGTCAGGCTTCCCCCGCTGGTCGTTCGCGGTCGCCGAGATCGTGGTGGGCCTGGCCACGATCGCGGTGGCCGGGGTGGTACTGCTGGCCGTGGCCGCCCCGGTGTACGGCGTGCCGCCGGTGCATGACGTCTGGCGGGTCCTGGCTGGCGTCTGCCTCGGCTCGCTCGCGTTCGTCAGCATCGGGGTCCTGCTCGGGACTGTCTTGCCTTCCGCACGGGCAGCGCAGGCGGTCGGGTTGATGCTGTTCTTCCCGTCCTTCCTCCTTGGCGCCGGCGGACCGCCACCTGCGGTGATGGGCGCGGCCCTCAAGCACGTGGGCGCCGTCCTGCCGTTGACCTGGGTCACTACGTCGATCCGCGCGCCGTGGCTGGGCATCGGCGACGCGACGGGGTCACTGCTGCTGGTGGCCGCCCTGGCCGTGGTCGCGGTGGTCGTGGCCGTTCGCCGGTGCGCACTGTGATGAACTGACATCCGAGCGCCATGAGTCGATCTCCCATCGCCTTCCATCAGCTGCCCACCCGGATCGGGTGGGCAGCACTGGGCGTGTTCGTGGTCTTCGTCGCAGCAGGCGTCGTGCCCAGACTGGGCGCCAGCCCGGCGCTCGCCGTCCTCACGGCGGTGGTGGCAGTCAGTGCGGGAGGGACAGCGCTCATCAGCCGCGCCGGGTGGGCGTTCCTGCCTGCGGCCGGCCTCGCGACCGCAGCCATTGCGGTGCTCGGTCACGGCCGCTCGGCGAACATGTGCTGGTTCGGCCTCTGCGTACTCGCCGGTTGGTGCGCCCTTACTGCCTCGGCCTGGGTGATCGCCAGCTTCTGGGCTGCGGTGACCGTGCTGCTGATCTTCGAGCGAGTGGCGAGCGCCCCCGACCCCGGCTGGTTCGCCTGGATGGCGGGGACGAGCTTCAGCGTTCTCGCCTGCCTGTTCGCTCGTCAGCAGCGAGACCTGGTCCTGCAGCTCAGGGCGGCGCAGGCCGGACTGGCGCAACGAGCGCAGGCCGAGGAACGCAACCGCATCGCCCGGGAGCTGCACGACGTGATCGCGCACAGCCTCACCGTCTCACTGCTCCACGTCACCTCCGCCCGACTTGCCGTGCGCGACGACCCAGCCGACGCCGAGCGCGCGCTCGCGGAGGCCGAGCGACTGGGGAGGGCGAGTCTCGACGAGGTGCGCCACGCGGTGGGGACCCTGCACCGCGACGACACGCTCGACCCCACCCAACCGCTGCCCGGCAGCACCGACGTGACTGCGCTCCTCGATGGTTTCCGTGGGGCGGGCGCGGATATCCGTGCCGACGTCGAGGGTGACGTCGAGGGACTGTCGGCGATGGTGGGTCTCGCCACCTACCGGATCCTGCAGGAGGCACTCACCAACGCCACCAGGCATGCGCCTCGGCTCCCGGTCACCGTCCATCTGGACGTCCGCCCGGATGTCGTCCGACTCGACGTCGACAGCGCGGGCACCCCTGGACACGGCCTGGGACGGGGACTGCTCAGCATGCGCGAACGCGCCGCGTCGCTGGGGGGAGTGTGCGAGGCCGGTCCAGGTGGAAGCGGGTGGCGCGTGCATGCCGAGCTTCCACGCGACCGCCGACCGGCATGATCCGGGTTCTCGTCGTCGACGACCAGGAACTCGTACGCGCAGGCTTGCGTGGAATCCTGCGTGACCGGTACGGCTTCGACGTGATCGGAGAGTGCGCCGACGGGTCCACTGTGGTCTCGGCAGTCACCTCCCTGCGTCCGGACGTGGTGCTCATGGACATCCGGATGCCGGGCGTCGACGGTGTCACCGCGACGACCAGCCTGCGTCAGCTGCCCGACAGCCCACCGGTTCTCGTCTTGACGACGTTCGACGACGACGAGATCCTGGCGGCGGCACTGCGGGCGGGAGCCTCCGGGTTCTTGCTCAAGGGCGCGCCCGCCGAGGACCTGCAGCGCGCGGTACGAACCGTCGCGGAGGGCGGGGCATGGCTCGATCCGGCCGTGACCGGTCGGGTCCTCACGGCTTATCGAGCGGCCTCAGCGGCCGCACCGGACGACGACCGACTCCGCGTTCTCACGCCGCGGGAGCGGGAAGTGCTGTCGCTGATCGGCCAAGGACTCTCGAACGCCGAGATCGCGGCGCACTTCGTGCTCGGGGAGGGCACCGTGAAGACACACATCAACCATCTGTTCAGCAAGCTGCAGCTGCGCGATCGAGCCGCCGCGGTCGTGCTGGCCTTCGACTGCGGGCTGGTCACACCGCGTGCAGGACGCGGATAGGCGCGTCGTGGGCGCTCGCACACCGTGATCCACCTCAGGGAGTGCTCAGGCCTAGGAAGCCATCCGGGGCTTGTCCGCGGCTCCGGGGGAGTCGTCCGTGGCGGATGCTGCCGAGCCCGCCTCGGGCTTGAAGAACGAGATGCTTCCGTCCGCCTCCAGGACGGCGACCTCGACGTCGGACAGCCGGCGGATGCCCTGCTCCCGCGCCGCCGCCATGAGGTCGTCGATGGTCAGGCGTTGTCGCCTCATGACGTCGGTCAGCGGGGTCCCTCGCTGCAGCACGAGCACCGGCGTCCCCCTGATCAGGGTGCGCAGACCGGGCCAGCGCCACGCCGCGTACGACAGCGCGATGGTCATCAGGGCGAAGACCCCGATCGCGAGCACCGCCGAGAAGAGTGAGTAGTCCTGTTGCGTGACGGCCTGCTGGATGAGGTCGCCCATGACGATGTAGAGCAGAAGCTCGAAGGTGCTGAGCTCGCCGAGGGTGGTTCGGCCCACGACGCGGGTGATGACCCACAGGAACACGAAGACCAGCGCGGCCCGGAAGACGATGTCCATCAGCGCACGAGACCCGTACTCACAAGAGGAATCACGGTACGAGCCAGGTGTGGTAGTGAATGGAGGCCACCGCTGTTCCGTTCCTCATCACCGACACCGTCGCCTTCTTGCCGAAAACGGAGTAAGGCTGAATATACGCGTCGAACATGACCACGAACGTGTTCCCGGGCGGCTTCGTGAATGTCATGTACACGTTCGTCCCGTCACGCGTCGTTGCGCTCGGCGTCGGGTAGAAACCCTGGGTCTCGAAGAGGTCGAAGTAGCTTCCGGTCACCGCCACGGTCACCGGCCCGGGAAACCCGCCTGGATGGACCACCGTGAGCTCCCACACGGTGTCGATACCTGGTCGTTCGATGCCCGGGTACTGCAAGGTCATCTGATAGCCGTCGGCACTAGCCCTGGCCGTGGAGGTGTGCCCTCCGAGCAGTCCGACAGATCCCGCGAGGACCACAAGGGACAAGAAGGCGATGAACGCCCGGCGCGCCCAGGTCCCGGACCTGCCGCGCTCTTGCTCGGGAACTCCCGAGAGCGTGTCCAGATCCGCGGGCTCGACCGGTGCCACTCATCGAGCATATCCACCACCAATATGGTGAGCGGGATATCAACGCCGCTGTGGCAGTCGGACTGGTGCGCATAGATCTTCGGTCGGTATTCCGACCGGTCTCGCCCGCCCGTGCATGGCTTCTCTTCGGCGGTTGACGCAGGTGGGGCATCCTTCCTTCTGGCACGGCGCCGGCCCGCGAACTGAGCTCGCCGGTGTAACCCTCTCTCCTATCCTTGAGTGACATGTTCTCGCGCTCTCGTCCCTCCGCTGGGAGGGACAAACCGCAACCCTCCCCGCCGGAGGGCGGTAGCGCGCATCTCCGCATCGTCGACGGCGACACCTATACCGACTGGGAGTCGGTGTACCGCGACAACATCGACCGGCTCTACCGGTTGATGTACGCGCGGGTGGGGAACCGTGCTGACGCAGAGGACCTCACCTCCGAGATCTTCAGCACCGCCCTGCCGCCGTTGCGGCTCGCCTCATCGAAGGGCGAGGTGCGGTCGTACCTGTTGGCCACCGCGCGGACCGTCCTGGCAGCGCACTGGCGCCGGCGGCTCGGGTTGCCGGTGACGTCGATCGACCCCGAAACCGACCTCGCGTACCTGGCAGGCCCGGCGTCGCCCGACGGCCCGAGCGATGCCCCGGAGCGCGCGGACGCGATCCTCCAGGCGCTCCCTGATCGCTACCGCCGCATCCTCGAGCTCCGATTCCTCGAGGCATGCTCGATCAAGGAGACAGCCCAGGCCATGAACGTGAGCGTCGCCAACGCCAAAGTCCTCCAGCATCGTGCCCTGCGCATGGCGGCTCAGATAGCAGGGGAGTTGGCATCATGAGCAACCGACGTCTCCTCGCCTTCATCGATGCGCTCGCGGCCGGTCGACGGCCGCCGCGCTTCCGCGCGGACCCCGCCGATGCGCCACTGCTGCGGACGGCCCTCGAGCTGAGAGCTGCCCGGCCGGGCGAGGCGCAACCCAGCGAACAGTTCGTCGCAGAGCTGCACAAGAAGCTGGCAGCGCAGGCAGCTGTGCCGGCGGCCGAGCCCCGGCCAGTCAGGCCGCGCCGTGGCGCCCTGATGCTCGCGGCCGCCGCCGCGGGCGGGGTGCTGGTCGCGGGCACGTTCGCCGTCACCGACGCCTTGGACCACTCGTCGAGCACACCCGCGGCGACACAGGCGCCCTCCGCCAGCGCCCTGCGGACCGGGACATTCGTCGGATCCGGCAACCAGGTGCTGGGCCAGATCGTCGCCTTCCGGGGCAAGCCCTCGTGGGTCTTCATGAAGGTCGCCGTCCCGCACTACGACGGCCGCCTCACCTGCGAGCTGCAGGCTGCCGACGGTTCCTTCGTCGCCTACGGCACGTTCCGGGTGCACAACGGCGTGGGCCAGTGGTCGAAGACGATCTCGAGCCAGGTGGGTGCACTACGCGGCGCGAGGCTCGTCGACTCGAACGGGTCGCCAGTGGCCTCCGCCACCTTCGCCTGACGCGTGTAACCCGCCTTCCTATTACTCAGTGCAAGCACAACCACTGCAGATGAGGCGGTGCCTTCCGCGCCTCCCCTCTGCCTTCGAGTTTGGACTGAGATCATGAGAAGTCGCCGTACCACCATCATCACCAGCACCGTTCTGGCAGTGTCCGCCGCGGCAGCCGTGGCCGGAGTGTCCATAGCCGCCGGCTCCGGCGGCTCGCCGGCATACTCGGCCTCGGGCGGCGGATCGAGCTCGGGCAGTACCGCCGCGAGCTCGTCCACAGCCGCCGTCCATACGGCCACGGCCAGCGTTCAGGGCACGAAGGAACGCATCCTCGTCGACGCCAAGGGCGATCCGCTCTATACCTACAAAGCGGACACCGCCACCACGTCGCGCGTCTCGGGGGAGCTCGCGGTCCTGTGGCCGCCGCTCGTGTCCACGATCGCGAAGCCTCAGGGCGGAGCCGGGAGCCTCACGACGGTCAACACCACCAACGGCCGACAGGTGGCCTATCGAGGCCACTTTCTGTACACCTTCGTGCAGGACCAGCCGGGGCAGGTGACCGGCCAGGGCGTAGACAACTTCTTCGTGGCAACCCCTGACCTGGCGCGCAACGCGTCGGCGTCGAGCTCTGCTCCGGCCTCCGCCCCTGCCGGAGGCGCAGGCTGGTGACCGAACGCGTACGCGCCGGCTCTGTCCGGCGCGTCTCGCGGCTCGGCAGGCTTCGCACGCCCGTGTCGGCACTGATTCCGGTCACCGGGGCGCTCGGCGAGCCGGCACCACTCTCGTCGGGCTTCCCGGCGCGGCCGGCACCTCGTGGGGCTGGGTACCCGTGCAGTCTGCGGACGCTCAGTCACCCACGGCGTCGATGCCGCGGATGACCAGGAGCGGGTCGGGGACACCCACCACGGAGGCGTCCTTGTCGGGGTACTCGAAGCGCGACAAGAAGTACCGCATCGACTCCAGCCGAGCGCGCTTCTTGTCGTTGCTCTTGATGGTCATCCACGGCGCGTGCTCGGTGTCCGTGCGCAGCAGCATCTGCTCCTTGGCGCGGGTGTAGGCGTCCCACTTGTCCAAGGACTCGAGGTCCATCGGGGACAGCTTCCACTGGCGGACCGGGTCGACCTGCCGGATGATGAAGCGGGTCCGCTGCTCGGACTGGGTCACCGAGAACCAGAACTTGGTCACCGAGATGCCGCTGTCGGTCAGCATCTTCTCGAAGACCGTCACCTGGTGGAAGAACTGCTCGTACTCCTGATCACTGGCGAAACCCATGACCCGCTCGACGCCCGCACGGTTGTACCAGGACCTGTCGAACAGCACCATCTCGCCCGACGTGGGCAGGTGCGCGACATAGCGCTGGAAGTACCACTGGTTCTGCTCCCGGTCGCTGGGCTTGGACAG
>JAWWPH010000461.1:0-8311 GCA_033850875.1 Nocardioidaceae bacterium
CGGCTCGCGGTCGTACGGCAGCGTCACGTCGACGGACTCCTCCGCCAGCATCCGCGCCTCCTGCTCGGCCTCCAACTCCGCCGTCCGGCGCTCGAGGGCCGCGCGTACGTCGGCGCGGGCCTGCCCGACCCGCATACCGGCGTCCTTGCGTGCCTGCGGCGGCAGCGCCCCGATCTCCCGGTTCGCGAGGCCGAGCGGCGACCGGTCGCCGGCATGGGCCAGCCGGGCCTGCTTGAGCTCCTCGAGGCCGGCGGCCGCCTCGATCGCCGCGACCGCCTCGTAGCGCATCGCGGCCACCGTGTCCGCGCGCAGCGGCGAGACCTCCACGGGGTCGTAGTTGCTGTTGGGGCCGGACATGGGTGGGACTCCTAGGAACGACGGGGACGACGGCGCAGCGACGACGGGCTAGGGCGAGTCTAGGAACAGCGGCTCGTCCACCGCGAACCGGTTTGCGCGCGGCCTCACCGAAGGGCGTCGGGTCGACCCTCGGGAAGCAGCACTCTCATCCGGGCGCCACCCGCGGGTGACGTCTCGACGTGGACGGAGCCCTCGTGGGCCGCGACGAGCCCACCGACGATGTACAGGCCGAGCCCCGACCCGCCGGCACGCCCGTGCTTCCAGAACTTCGTGAAGATGCGCGTCCTGATGGCCGGCTCGATCCCGGCGCCCGCGTCGTCGACGATCAGCGAGGCGCCTCCCTCAGGCGTGGCGTCGACGGTGACCTGCACGTCGCCACCGCCGTGCTTGACGGCGTTCTCGACCAGGTTCGCCACGATCTGCGCGAGCTTGTCGGGGTCCACCCAGACGCGGGGACGTCCGGCGGGCAGCAGCGAGATCGTGCGGCCGTCGGTCGCCGAGAGCGTCCGCAGCTGGGCACCGACCGCCTCGGCGACGTCGAGCGGCTCCTTGCGCACGGTGAGGCGACCGGAGTCGATCCGGGCCACGTCGAGCAGCTCGACGATCAGGCGGGTCAGCCGGTCGGCGTCGGCGTCGACCGTGCTGAGCATGAGCAGCCGCTGGGAGTCCGTGAACCGGTCCCAGTTCGCCAGCAGCGTCGAGGTGAAGCCCTTCACCCCCGTCAGCGGCGACCGCAGCTCGTGAGCGACCGTCGCGACCAGGTCGGACCGCTCGCGGTCGACGAACTGCCGTGAGCGGGCGTCCCGGATCCCGAGGGCGACGCTGCGTACGGTCCCACCGGGACGGTCGCGGTGCAGCCTTCCGGTGACGAGGACCTCCCGGCCGGAGACGGTCCGCCACGACGACTCCAACAGCACGCGCCGTGACGACATCCCTGCGTAAGGGGCGACGCACTTCGCCCAGTCGTGCCCCTCGAGGTCCTGCAGGGCCATGACCTCCGACAGCGGTGACCCCGGGATCCGGGCGCCTTCGACCTCGAGCAGCCGCAGCGCCGCGACGTTGCCCTGGACGACGACCCCGGCGCCGTCGGCGACCACGACACCGTCGGGAAGCAAGTCGAGCAGCGCGGCGGCCGAGAAGCCGGACACGGCGCACCTCCCCGAGCGTCGGTATGCCCCCGCAGCCTACGCCTGTGAGTGGTCGAGGCGCCCGCCTCGATCGCCGTCCCGCTGCCGGCTCGCGGAGGCGTACAGGCAGAGGGCCGCGGCGGTGGCGAGGTTCAGGCTCTCGGCGCGACCGTAGATCGGCACCCGCACCACGGCGTCGGCGAGAGCAGACGTCGCGGCCGGGAGGCCCCAGGCCTCGTTGCCGAACACCCACCCCGTCGGCCGCCGCAGGGTGGCCGCGTCGAGCTCGTCGAGGGACACGTCACCGGCTCCGTCGGCGGCCAGCACGGCCAGCCCGGCGCTCCTGAGCGCGGCAACGGTCTGCTCGACCGACTCCGCCACGGTGACGG
The DNA here is from genome assembly GCA_033850875.1 of Nocardioidaceae bacterium. GTDB lineage: Bacteria > Actinomycetota > Actinomycetes > Propionibacteriales > Nocardioidaceae > DASQEH01. The sequence goes on from JAWWPH010000461.1 coordinate 1,874, forward strand.
GAACGTGGAACAGGGAGCCGGTGCTGGCCCTGACCGCCTTGGGGTTGTAGGGGTCGACGGACCGGCCGGCGAGCACGACGGCGTCGGCACCGGCCGCGTCGGCACACCGCACCAGGCTGCCGGCGTTGCCGGGGTCGCGGACGTCGGCGCACACTGCGACCAGGCGCAGCCTCTGCCAGTCCAGGTCGGAGCCAGCGACGTCGACGGCGTAGCACACCGCGACCAGGCCCTGCGGGGTCCTCGTGTCGGTGAGACTCGCGAGGGCCCGACCGTCCGCGAGCTGCCACCTGACCGAGCCCTCGTCGGCCAGCTGCTGCAGGTCGCGGTGGCGTCGCGAGGCCTCAGCGGTCGCGAACACCTCGACGACGCACCCGGGCCGGCGCAGGGCCTCGCGCACGGCCTGCGGCCCCTCGGCGAGGAACCGCCCCTCCGTACGGCGGGCGGCCCGAGCCGTCAGCCGCCGTGCCGCCTTGACCCGCGCCGACCGCGAGGTGAGCGGCCCGGCGGGTGAGCGAACCGGCAAGGCCGGTGCCGGGGTCGGCTCAGGCGTGAGCCTGCTCCGCGGCGGGAGCCTGCTGCGGCGAGTGGGCCTTTGCGAGCTCGACGAGCGATGCGAACGCACCCGGGTCGTTGACGGCGAGGTCGGCCATGATCTTGCGGTCGACCCCGACGCCGGCCCCGCGCAGGCCCTGGATGAAGCGGTTGTAGGTCATGCCGTTGGCGCGGGCGGCCGCGTTGATGCGCTGGATCCAGAGCTTGCGGAACTCGCCCTTCTTGGCCCGGCGGTCACGGTAGCTGTACACCAGCGAGTGGGTGACCTGCTCCTTGGCCTTGCGGTACAGCCGCGAGCGCTGGCCGCGGTAGCCGGCTGCGCGCTCGAGGGTCTCCCGGCGCTTCTTGTGGGCGTTGACGGCCCTCTTGACGCGTGCCACGTGGTACTCCTTGGACGATGCTCGGTTGTCGTGCGCGGATGGGAACGGGGGGCGTTACCTGCCGAGAAGACGCTTGAGGCGCTTCGTGTCGGCCGGGGCCACCTCGACCGTCCCGCTCATCCGGCGGGTCATGGTGGAGGGCTTCTTCTCGAGGTTGTGACGCTTGCCGGACTTCTGGCGCACGATCTTCCCCGAGCCCGTGATCTTCACACGCTTGCTCAGGCCTGAGTGGCTCTTCATCTTCGGCATAGGGTCCGTATCTCCTCGTTCGGTGCCCCGGCCCGGGCGGGCCGACGCGAGTCGTGGTGGTGGTGGTTCCGGGTCACATGTCCAGGTCGACGTTCTCGGAGCGGCGGCGCTCACGCTTCGGCTCGTCCTTCGCCGCGTCGGAGCGGGTCGTGCGCTCGGCCTGCTCGAGGGCGCGGTCGGCGTCGCGGGCGGCCGCCTTGCGGTCGCGTTCGGCGCGTACGTCGGCCCTCGCCTCGGACTTCTTCTTGTGCGGCCCGAGAACCATGATCATGTTGCGGCCGTCCTGCTTCGGCGACGACTCGACGAACCCGAGCTCCTCGACGTCTCCCGCGAGGCGCTGGAGCAGCCGGAAGCCGAGCTCGGGGCGGTGCTGCTCGCGCCCGCGGAACATGATCGTGATCTTGACCTTGTCGCCGGCCTTGAGGAATCGCACGACGTGGCCCTTCTTGGTCTCGTAGTCGTGGGCGTCGATCTTGGGTCGGAGCTTCATCTCTTTGATGATGGTGTTGGTCTGGTTGCGCCGCGTCTCGCGTGCCTTCTGGGCGTTCTCGTACTTGAACTTGCCGTAGTCCATGAGCTTGCAGACCGGCGGGCGCGCCGTCGGCGCGACCTCCACCAGGTCGAGGTCGGACTCCGTGGCCAGCCGGAGGGCGTCGTCGATTCTGACGATGCCGACCTGCTCACCGTTGGGTCCGACCAGGCGCACCTCGGGGACACGGATACGGTCGTTGACGCGAAGCTCTGTGCTGATGGGTCCTCCAGTTGTGATGTCCAATGGGATGTCACGGCGCGGATCCCGGCGGCCCCCGAAAAGACGAATGGCCTCCGCGCCGTCACGCACGGAAGCCACCAACGCGTCCCGACGAGTCGGAACACGGCAACGAGCCGAAGCTCCTTGCGACCTGACCCGACGGCCGGAGCCGGTGCGGGTGGGAGGTGGTCTCCGCTTGTGTCTTGTCAAACGCCTCCCGGTGAGGAGGCATTCCCGTCGTACAACGGCGAGGACAAGATGGTCGGGTGACACGCTACCAGCCCTCCCCCGTCCCGTCACAATTCCGCCGAGACGTCACCAGCGGCCCAGAGCTGCCGGCGTGTCGCGCACCGATCGACGTCTCGATGCGGCCGCCTGCAGACACAGGGCCCCACGTAGCCGGTGCCGGGACGGACGGGTGAGGGGCCCGGCCGGCCGGGTGGCAGCGGTCGTCGGCGCGACCTTGAGGGCGGAGCCGAAGCTGGCCGGCACCCGGCTGGTGTGTCTCGACGGACCGTCGGCGTCGGGCAAGACCACGCTCGCGGGGGCAGTCGGCGCGGCGCTGCGCCGCCGCGGCTGCCGCACGACCACCGTGCACATGGACGACCTGTACGACGGCTGGACGGGCCTTCGGCCCGACCTGGAGCCGCGCGTGCTCGCCCAGGTCCTCGACCCCCTCGCCCAAGGGCGGGCGGCCCGCTTGCAGCGCTACGACTGGTACGCGGGCACCTTCGCCGACTGGGTCGACCTCCCCCCTCCCGACGTGCTGGTCCTGGAAGGCTGCGGCTCGGGCGCCCGCGCCTACGCGCGCTACCGCAGCCTGCTCGTGTGGCTGGAGGCGCCGGTACGCACCCGGCTGCAGCGCTGGGTCGACCGGGACGGGCCGGGCGTGGTCGACCGGCGGGAGCGGTGGATGGCCGCCGAAGCCGCCCACTTCGCTATCAACCTCACGCGCGACAACGCCGACATCAGCCTCCAGGCGGGATGACCCGCTCGAAGTTGGCCGTGCGGCTCTCGACCCGGTAGCCGGCGCGCTCGTACAGACCGAACGCTCCCGTCGCGTTGTGGGTGTCGACGTCGAGCGACGCCTCCTCGAACCCGTGCGCGGCGTACTCCCGGCTCGCCTGAGCGAGCAGCGCACTGCCGAGGCCACGGCCGCGGTACTCCCGGCGTACGCCGAGCTTGGCGAGGTACGCCTCACGCCTGCCGCGGGCGGCGGCGTTGGCCTCGAACTCGTTCGTCTGCAGGTAGGCGACCACCGTCGCCGGGTCGGCGTCGTCGACCACGACCCACGAGAGCTCCGGTCGGGCGTTCTTGGTGCCGTCGACCCACTGCTCCCACATCTCGGCCGTCCACGGCATGAAGCCCTCGTGCTCGGCGAAGGCGGCGTTGTGCGCGTCCATCGTCGCGGCGGACCAGGCCCGGCCGTACGTCCGCAGGCTCAGCCCGGACGGCCAGACGGGTGGCGGGTCGTCGGTGGGCAACGCGAGCCGCATGACGGCCGACCAGCTGACCTGGCGGAAGCCGTGGTCCTCCAGCAGCCGGACCTGCCCCGCGTTGCGCAGGAACCCGAGGATGCGCACCCGGGTCTCCACCAGCGGCGGCTCCCGGCGCTGCACGACGCGGCACCGGTCCACGACCCACTCGACAAGCCGGGTACCCAGCCCCTGCCCGCGCTCCTCGGGGTCCACGATCCCTTCGGCGTCGATCCGGCGGTACGTCGTGACTCCCCTCGGGCGGATACCCGCGAACGCGACCATCCGGTCGCCGTCGAAGACCCCCAGCCGGTCGTCAGGACCGGTGGCCGGGTCGCGCAGCTCCTCGAGGAGGTCGTCGGCGTCGTAGCACTCGCCGGTCGCGTCGACCGCTTCGGCAGCGGCCAGCAGACGCAGCCACGCCGGTACGTCATCGGACCCGACCTGGCGGAACACGAGATCCATGGCGGTCACAGTAGAGGGCGACCGCAGGGCCCGGCGCCTGAATTTCGGAGCTCCACAGGAGGCTGTACGAGCGCGCGCGCGGCGTCGCGCCGGGTGTGCGAGAGTTCCGGCATGAACTCTCCTTCGGGCCAGGCGGTCGCCCTGCGGAGCGGCGGCTACGAGGCCGAGGTCGTCGAGGTGGGTGCCGGGATCCGCTCGCTGCGCAAGGACTCCCTCGACGTCGTCGCCGGCTACCCGGCCGACGAGATGAGCTCTGGGGGGCGCGGACAGATCCTGCTGCCCTGGCCGAACCGGATCGAGGACGGCTCGTACGAGTTCGACGGGCAGACGCACCAGCTCGGGCTCAGCGAGGCTCCGGCGCGGAACGCGATCCACGGCCTGACGCGGTGGGTGAACTGGCAGCTGGCGTCCCGGTCGGCGACGCACGCGGCCTGGACGTACCGCCTGCACCCGCAGTCCGGCTACCCGTTCTCTCTCGACCTCGCCGTCGACTACACACTGTCGGACGGCGGCCTGCGGGTCGACATCTCGGCGACCAACACCGGTGAGCACCGAGCCCCGTACGGGCACGGCGCGCACCCGTACCTCACGGTCGGGCGCCGCATCGACGGCTGCGAGCTGACGCTGCCGGCACATACCCGCTACGAGGTCGACGACCGCGGCCTGCCGGGGCAGCCGGAGCCTGTCGCCGGCGGCCCGTACGACTTCACGTCCGCGCGGCTCATCGGCGACACCGTCCTCGACCACCCCTTCACCGGGCTGCCGGGCGACGGCGTGGCGGCCACCGTCGTCCTGCGCGACCCCGGCACGAACCGGACCGCGACGCTGACCGCCGACGCGACGTACCGCTGGCTGCAGGCCTTCAGCGGCGAGACCTTGTCGGTGGGAGCCCGCGAGGCGCTCGCGGTCGAGCCGATGACGTGCCCGCCGAACGCCTTCCGGTCCGGCGTGGACCTCATCGTGCTGGAGCCGGGCGAGTCGCACACGGCCGGCTTCACCATCTCCTGACGCTGGCGCGGGCTTGTCCGGTCCATATCCCCTCGAGCGTCGGGCAGCGGGACGCGCCGTCCGCGCCTCAGGAGGCCGGAGGGACGTATCCGGTCGGCTCGTCTCCGAGGTCGACGATGGCCGCCACGGGACCGCCGCCGTCGGGACCCTGGTGGGCGGCCGACACGGAGACGAACACCGCGGGGTCGCCGGTCACGGCCGCCGTCACCCCGCCCACGCAGGCCTTGATCTGCCGGTGCCAGTGCACGTCGGAGTCGTCGAGCATGGCGTTGCGGCGCCCGTGGACGTTGCCGTTCTGCGACACCTCGCACTTCAAGAAGACGTTGACGAGCCGGCCGCCGATGTCACTGACGTGGGGACGGTCGGGTAGGTCGAGCCCGGCGTCCCTGATGGCCGCCCAGATCCCGTCGGCGTCGAGCGCGTCCTTCATCACCGAGTGGCCGACGCGGTACCGTCCGCCGACGCCCCGGGCGTTGCCGACGACCACGACCTGCGCCCGGTCGAGCTCGACGCCGGACGAGCACGACGCGACGGCCGAGTACAGGTCGCGGTTGTGCATGACGTCGGCGTCGGTGGGCATGTCGATCTCGCCGAGGGCGACGGCAACGCCGAGCGCCGTACAGCCGTTGGACAGGTCCATCGAGGAGTGGGTCTCCTCGGTCCAGACCGTCTTGCCGCGGGCCTTGGCGTCGCGGATCGTGTGGATCGTCAGCAGCGGGGTCTTGGTCTGCACGTAGTGGACGTCGGCGACGTCGGTGATGCCGGCGCGCTCCATGGCGGCCTGCACCGCGTCGGCGACCTTGGAGATCATCGCGACCCGACCGATGTCCTCGGGGTACAGCGTGTCGCTCATCGCGTACCCGACCGTGAGTCGCGGCTCGTCCGTCTTCTCGGCGACGTCGTCGGGGACGGTGGCGAAGACCGTGGCGTGCGGGCTGATGATCCCGTCGGTGCCGCCGGACCAGACGATCGGCACCTGCTTGACGTCGTCGACCGAGCGCGAGCCCTTGTCGACCAGCACCTCGCGGAAAGCCCGGTCGGCGATGATCCTCGTGTAGTCGTTGACCCCACCGTTGCCCTCCGTCTTGCCGATGACGGCGACGACGCGGTCGGCGTCGATGATCTTGTCGTCGATGAGCCGGGCGAGCCCGCCGGCGTCGGACACGTTCTCGATCGCGACTTTGCGGACCTCGATGGCCTCGGGCATGACGGTTGCTCCTGTCAGTTGGTGCGGTCGGGGTCAGGGGTGGCGGACGGGTCTTGTCCCCCGTCGGGGACGACACGGGTGCCGGACGTCTCGTGTACGCCGTCGACGATGTTGCTCAGGCTGGTGATGACCGCCGGGTGGCCGGAGGACTCCACGAAGCGGCAGACGGCGTCGACCTTGGGGCCCATCGAGCCGCTGGCGAACTGCCCATCCGCCTCGAGCCGCCGCAGCTGCGACACGGTGATCTCGCCGATGGGCCTGGCGTTCGGCGTGCCGTAGTCGGTCATCGCGGAGTCGACGTCGGTGGCGATGACGAGCCGGTCCGCGTGGAGAACGCCCGCGAGCAGCGCC
>JAWWPH010000275.1:0-7617 GCA_033850875.1 Nocardioidaceae bacterium
TTGGGCGTCCATCCCGTTGCGCATGATGAAGTCGGCCGAGGGCGGCTCCGCCGGCAGGCCGGAGAACAGGTTCACCGCCAGGTCGAAGGACCCCCACCAGGCGTTGACCGGCGAGGAGCGACCGCGGTACGGGGCGCGCAGGGCGGCGAGGACGACGGCGGCGCGGGTCGCGGCCTCGAAGTACGTCGCCACCTGGTGCGGTTCGTAGGTCGCGTGCTCGTCATCGCTGTCGAGCGGCGTCGTCCAGGGAACCTCTTGGGGCGTGGGGTTGATGCTCACGGGACCCCCGAGCTCGGCCACCGCCGACAGCAGGTCACGCGTGACCTCGCCGACCGTTCGGCCAGGACCGAGCCGCACGTGTCGGCTGCGACCGTCGCTGTGCTCGGCGATCGCCTCGTGCACCCTGAGGTCCAACGTGACCACGAGTACGCCGGAGCCGTCGGGAGCCGGCAGCGGAGGCGTCTCCCAGCCGCGGGCGGTGAGGCGAAGGGCGGCGTGCTGCAGCTGGGGCTCCGGTGGGGCGAGCAGAGCGGCGAGCTTGCCCAGGACCTGCGTGTACGCGTGCAGAGTGTCCGCGGTGGCGCTCCACTCCTCGTACGGCAGCGAAGGCCAAGGAGTCGACATCTGCCAAAACTATCGGGTGGTTCGCGAGGTCACCATCGTGGTTTGCGGGATCCGGTCGGGTTCAGACGACACGGTCCTGCGAGCCGCCCTGCGCTGGAGGCTGCGCTGCAGCCGGCGCCAGTAGAACGGCACGATCTCGCGCCCCCAGGGAACCCTGGCAGCCCGCACAGACCACGGCGACACGCGACCCTGCGCGCTGAAGCCGTTGGCGTTGATCCAGTACCGGCCGGCACTCGTCACCGCTGCTCCTGGTGCCCGCATCACCCGCTTCTGGATGTGGACCAGCAGCGCCGTCCGCCGTTCGACTCTCCCATCGTGGCCCAGCGTGTACTCGCAGACCTCGCCGTCCTCCCACGCGTAGCGCCTCGGCTGCCGGCCCGACGCGGACTCCGCTCGGGTCCGGTACTCGGCGAACGACAGGTCGAAGATGGCCTCCTCCTGCCAGGAGCGGACACCCAGGTCGTCGAGGAGCCAGTAGATGCCACCCCACTCGTCGAAGTGCCGCGCCTCCGGGGTGGTCATCACGTCGTGGTAGCTGATCTTCCCCGCCTCGTGGCGGTACCAGCGCGCTGCCTCCGGCGTGTTCCGGTACAGGGCGAAGTTGCCTTGGAAGAGGATCTTGTCGGCTCGGAAGGCCGCCGGCGGAAGGTGGTCCCGGATCCGGCCGAAGATGACGTCGAGATCGCTGTGCCCCCAGAAGTCGTAACCCGCGAGCTCGGCGGCGAAGATCTCCCCGAAGGCGGGCCGGAAGTCACACAGCTTGTACGGACGCCCCAGGGAGATCTCGAACGCGAAGTGGGCCCGGATGCGGGCGGCGAGATCCTCGAACTCGCACAGCTGCACAGTGACGTTGGGCGGGGCGTCGGCAACCGGCCGCTCGGTGTACAACAGCCAGTGGACGTCGGGATTGCTCGCCATGCTCCGGACGACGAGCGGGAACCACGACGGACGGTCCCCGAAGTGCGGTACGACCAACCGCATCGAGGGCGCAGACATGGGCTGCACCGTAGCGCCTCAGCACCGGGCCTGCCCGTCGAGCCGGGTCCACGCTCGTGTGCTCGTCGTGCGCCGCCGCCGCGCCGACGACGCGTACGAGCGGAGCGCTACCGGGTGCGTGCGGTGGGTTCTCGCGGATCGCTGAGCAGTAGGTTCGAGACAACGAGACGTCCTGGGACCGGTACCGACGTACAGGGGGCTGAGCGCTGAGCATGTGGGCTGGCGAGGCCTTCGCGACGGTTCTGCTCCTCGGCGTCCTGGCCTTCGCCGTGGCGCGGCCGCGTGATCTGCCGGAGGCGGTCGCGGGGGTCCCGGCCGCTCTGCTTGTCGTCGCGACCGGTGCCATCTCCCTGCAGCACACCAAGGACGAGCTGAGCCGGCTGTGGCCGGTGGTGGGGTTCCTGGCCGCCATCTTGGTGCTGGCGAAGCTGTGTGCCGACGAGGGCCTGTTCCGCGCGGCCGGAGCCTGGATGGCTCGCGGCTGCCGCGGGCGTCCGCAGCGGCTGCTCGTCTATGTCTTCGCCGTGGGCGCGGTCGTGACGGCCGTGCTGAGCCTGGACGCCACGGTGGTTCTGCTGACGCCGGTCGTCTTCGCGACCGCGGCCCGCGTCGGAGCCCGGCCCAGGCCGCACGTGTACGCCTGCACGCATCTGGCCAACTCGGGGTCACTGCTGTTGCCGGTCTCCAACCTCACCAACCTGCTCGCCTTCGCCGCCACGGGTCTGAGCTTCACCCGGTTCACCGCGTTGATGTCGCTGCCGTGGCTGTCCGCGGTCGCGGTCGAGTACGTCGTGTTCCGCCGGTTCTTCGCGTCGGACCTCGGCGCCGGAGGTGAGTCGTCGACACGGGCCGACGAGCCGACGGTGCCGATCGTGGTGATCGCGCTGCTGGCGCTCACCCTGGTGGGCTTCGCGATCGCGTCCGTCATCGGTGTCAACCCCGCATGGGTGGCCGCCGCCGGTGCGGCGGTGCTGGGCGCCAGAGCGCTCGTCCAGCGGCGTACCTCGCTGGTGGAGATCGGGCAGTCTGCCAGCGTGCCGTTCCTGGTGTTCGTGCTGGCGCTCGCCGTGGTCGTGCGGGCGGTCGTCGACAACGGGCTGGACACCGGACTGGGCCGCATTCTGCCGGGCGGGGAGTCGCTGCTCGCCCTGCTCGGGGTCGCGATCGTCGCTGCGGTACTGGCCAACGTGATCAGCAACCTGCCGGCGGCGCTCGTGCTGATCCCGCTGGCTGCAGCGTCCGGTCCGGGAGCGTCGTTGGCCGTGCTCCTCGGCGTCAACATCGGGCCGAACCTCACGTACGCGGGCTCGTTGGCCACGCTGCTGTGGCGTCGGGTGCTGCGCGAGCATGACGCCGAGCCCGCGTTGGGCGACTTCACCCGCCTCGGACTGGTGAGCGTGCCCGTTGTGCTCGTCGTTTCCGTCGTGGGACTGTGGTGCGGGATGCATCTCATCGGAGGCTGACGGCAATGAACGTGGTCGTGTGGGTCGTCGAGGGGACGTGGCAGTCATGCATCGACGCGGCCGGGGAGATGGCACCCGCGGACGCCGACATCGCCTTGGTGTACGTCGTCGACGACGAGATCTCCCGAGTCGCGCACGGCGCCTTCGCCGGGCTGATGGGCCGCGGTGGCCACCGTGACCGGCGCGACCCCGGCGTACAGGCCGACACGATCACCGCAGAGGCGGGACGAGAGCTGCTCGCGGCCGCCGCCGAACGGCTGGCGAGGCCGTGCACCTCCGAGCTGCGCCACGGTCGGATCGAGCGGGAGGTCGTCGCAGCCTCGGACGGGGCCGACCTGCTGATCGTCGCGCGTGACGGGGACCGCCGTCGGCTTGGCCCGAAGAGTCTCGGGCGGGCCAGCCGGTTCGTCGTCGACCATGCGCCGTGCACAGTGCTGCTGGTCTGGCCGGGAGCCAGCCCGGACATCGCCACGATTCCCCCGCCGCCGCCGGGGCCCCCGCCGCCGGGTCATCGGCCACCACCGGGCCCGCCGCCACCACCGCAGCACTGAGCGTCGCCCGACTGGGGCGTCGGGCTAGGCGACGTCGGCCGCCTGGCCGGAGGCAGCCTGGTACTGCACGAGGCTGCCGAACTCTTCGCGCCGGCTCGGCTGGACCCCGAACAGCTCGGTCGCGCCGCTCGACCACACGACGAGTCCCCGCCGACCAGTCCGTCCGGCGAGCCACCGCACGGCTGCCGCGTCGAGCGCGAAGCCGGCGGTAGCGTCGATGTCCGCCCAGACGAGGCCCGGCCCGATGACCGTCACCGACGCCACCTGCGCCGGCGGCTGCCCCGTACGGGCGTCCACGACATGGTCGCCGCGGTGCGCGGAGCCGGACGTCGCTATTGCTTCGTTGCGGAGCGGGGCCACGGCGAGGATGCGGCCGGGGTCTTTGGGGTCCTCGATCCCGATCCGCCACGGCGCTGCGTCGGGCCGTTTCACGCGGCAGACCATGTCGCCGCCCGCAGAGAGACAGAAGTCGGTGCCGGGCAACGCGTCGAGGAACCGGGCGGCGCGTTCCACCGCCCAGCCCTTCACGACACCGCTCGGGTCGAGCACGGCAGCGCCATCGGGCCCGGGCCGCCGGATGTCGAAGGCGCCACCCGACTCCTGGCGAGCTCGCTCGCCCAGCTGGAGAACCTCGGCCACCTCGGGCGGGCAGTCCTTCAACCGCAGCTCCCCGCGGGCCAGCCGGGATATGACGGAGTCGGGACGGTACGTGCTGAACACCTGGTCGGCGAGCCGGAGGGTCGCAAGAGCGCTCTCCCACGCCGCCGCGCCCGACTCGTCTTCGGCGTGCCGACCCCGGATGGCAAGGCTGATCGGCATGCCCATGACGTGCGCGACCCGGCGCTGAGCCGGTTCAGTGCCGACGGCTGCCTGCGGACTCTGATGCTGCGTAACTCTCACGGCGCTGCTCACAGGCCCGCCTGGTCGAGCGCGCTCTGCAGGGACTGAAGGTAGCCGGTGCTGGTCACCGTCGCGCCGCTCACCATGTCGATGTCGGCGCTCTGCGCGCTCGTCGTCTCCTGTATGAGGATGGGCAATGCCTGACTGTTGATCTCCGCATCGCGCGGGTTGCCGTTCGGATACTGGACGACGGCCACCTTGGTAACGGCCTTCCCACTTATTGTGAGCTGGACCTGAACCGGACCCCACTGCGTCGACGCCACGGCACCCGTGACCGTCTTCGTCGCCTTCGTGGCGGCCTTGGACGTCGAACGAGACCCAGATCCGCCCGACCCGCTCCCACCCGCTGACGCCGCGGAGCCGCCGTCACCGGTCGAGCCCGTGGGGCTCTTGGCGACGCCCGACACGATCGCCGTCTGGGACGTCGCGCCGGTGACGCCGGAGGTAGAGGTGTGGTACCCGAAGAGCAGTACGAGCACGGACACCGTGCTGGCAAACCACAAAATGATGCGTCTCATTGTCCTGTCACCACGCGAAGGTCTCGAGATGGAGTTGCCCGGACGCGAGTCCGGCCGTCGCCAGGTCACGCCGGACGAGGTCGGTCCAGTGCTCGGGCCCGCAGACGAACACGTCACGCTCGGCCAGGTCGGGGATCCAGAAGCGCAGAAGTGCAAGGTCATCTGCGTTCCCGACACCGTCTCCCAGCCACGAACCGGGCGATCGGCGATGTCCGGAGAGTGCCAGCACCTGCAGCCCCCGGTACCGGCTGAGGGCATCCAGCTCCGGTCCGAAGAGTCGCTCGCTCGTGTAGCGCTGAAGCAGGACCGCCTCGCCAGGCCCGTAGTACAGCCCCTCGGCCAGCGCCCGCAGAGGCGTGATCCCGACGCCCGCGCCGATCATCGCCACCTTCGGTCGCGTCCGGGTGCGGGCGCTGAGTCGCCCGTACGGGCCCTCCACCATGGCGCGCGTACCAGGTGGCAGGGCGAAGGCAGCCGCGCTGCCGTCTCCGACCGCCTGCACCGTGATCCGCAGACTGCGGCCGTTCGGAGCCGCCGACAGCGAGTAGGGGTGAGAACGGGTCCAGCCGGGACCTGCCAGGAAGCGCCAGGACATGAACTGTCCGGCCTCCACCGCAAGCCGGTCCAGGCGTCTGCCGGTCACGTACACCGACGCCACACCACCGCCCTCGGCGACCACCGACGTGACCCGCAGCCGATGCCGAAGGTTGCGCCACAGCGGCAGACCGAGCCGCCAGACGAGCACGGCGCCGGCGGACATCGCCCAGATCGTCCACCAGAAGGCCGTCTTCAGTGGTGATGACATGAACTGCTGGCCGGTCCACAGCTGGTGGGGCAACGCCAGGCCGGCGCCGAGGTACGCGTACAGGTGGAGCAGGTGCCACGACTCGTACCGGATCCGCCGCCGCGCGGCCTTCAGGCTGGTGACGACAACCATGACGAGGCATACCGTCCCGCCGGTGGCGAGCAGCATGCCGGGATAGTCGACGACGAGCTGCCACAGTGTCGCCGGCGTCCTGGCCCACTCGCCGGCGGCGTAGCCCCAGGTGATGGCCACGATGTGTGCCAGCATGAGGTTGAACGAGGTGAACCCCACCAGCCGGTGGGTCCGAGCGAGCCGGTCCTGCCCGAACGCAGCCTCGAGGATCGGTACACGAGCCATCAGCATGACCTGCGCGAGAAGCAGGACAGCAGCGACGAGGCCGGTCAGTCGTCCGAGCGACGTCAACCCGCTCGCCCACCCACCGAAGTCATGCACGCCGCCGTCGGCGACCCACCAGTAGGTGACCAGCAGCAGCCCGAACCACAGGCTGAGGACAGCTGCCGTGCGCACCGCCGAGTCCCGGCGGGCGCGGCGCCCGAGGTCGGGCTCCTGCCAGCTCCCGCGCGGGTTGGTGACCTGAGTGGCGATCGTGGTCATTCGTCACTTCCCGCTGGCATCGGGGTAGCACTCGTCGCCGAGGTCGGGCATCGGGGCGGGCGCACGATGCACCCGGGGCAGGGCCACCGGTACACGGTGGCTGGACGATCGCTCGCTCAAGACAGCTCCCCTGGTCGGTCGGTACTCACAGTCTGCGGTGCGAGGCTGAGCGCAGCCTGCGCCGTTCCTGTGTGCCGGCTGTGAGCTGTCCGGGCGTCGAAGGCGGCCGGCGGCTTCGGGTACGCCGTGAACGGGTGGCGACAACCGGCAGGGCCCTGCGGCCATAGACCGGATGCGCGACCCCTAGCTGAATGAGCTCGCGCAGGCAGAGCACGTTCCGCTGGGATCTTCGGACCACGCGGCCTTCTCAGAGCCGAGGACGCAGACGTGCTCCACGGTCTTCAGCCCGGGAAGGTCGCAGTCGGCGAACGCCACGCCGCGGCGTCTCCGACTCTGATCCCGACGGGCTCACGCTCCCCGAGACATTGGCGGCCCCGGCGACCGGCGGCGCATCCCGTCGGCCGCTGGGGCCCTGGGAGGAGTCTTCCAAGGGGAGAGCCATTGCGAAGGGCGAAAACCTATGCGTCCGGACCATGGGTGCGGTGCCGTTCCTTCTGGGCGGTTGAACCGGCTAGAGGCTGCCCTCGATGACCAGCCGCTCTGCGTCGGTCAGCTCGTCGAACTGCCGATCGAGCGCCTCGTACTCGGCACTCCAGCGGTCGATGAACCTTTGCCAGGAGTCGACGTCACGCCAGCGGTCCACGGTGATGAAGCGGCGCGCATCGTCGGCGTCGCGGTAGAGGCGGGAGTCGACATAGCCGTCCCCGCGCGCGAACAACTGCGACCAGGCGCCGTTCGCTTCGTACGCGGAGACGAAGACCCCGACCTGGTCCGCACGTACGTCGAACTCCCACACGCGGACGAACACGAGAGCTATTCGAGCACAGCACCATCCCCGCCCGCACCGCGAACCGGCCGGTCATTTCCGCTCGCCAGAGCCGTCGCCGACAGCCGACCGATGCCGGAGACAACCGAGCTACTCCCGCAGAGCGGGTCAGGTGCTTCCGGCAAGGAGTCCCTGCTCCCCAGAGGAGTACGACCGATCACACCATCGGGCACGCGCGAACGAGCGACTGCTGGCAGCT
>JAWWPH010000278.1:0-3630 GCA_033850875.1 Nocardioidaceae bacterium
GGAGAGGAGGCCGGAGGTGTCCGTCGCTGACCGGCTCGACGCGTTCCAGCGCGCTCACCGCGGGGCGGCCTTCCCGCTCGCCGTGGTGTACAAGTTCATCGACGACCAGGGCAGCTACCTGTCGGCCCTGATCACCTACTACGCCTTTTTGGGGTTGTTCCCCCTCCTGCTGCTCGCCTCGTCGATCCTCGGCTTCGTGCTGCACAACGACCCGCATCTGCAGCACCAGATCCTGAACTCCGCCCTCAGCCAGTTCCCGGTCATCGGCGACCAGCTCGGGAGCCCTGGCGGCCTGCAAGGCAGCAAGACCGCCGTTGTCGTCGGGATCCTCGGGTCGCTGTACGGAGCGTTGGGTGTCGCGAACGCCACCCAGAACGCCATGAACATCGCCTGGGGAGTGCCGCGCAACAAGCGCCCCAACCCGATCGTCGGCCGGCTGCGCAGCATGCTCCTCCTGCTGACAGCGGGCGTCGGGATCCTCGCCACCACGCTGCTGTCCAGCCTCGGCAGCGAGGTCGACGCCTTCAACACGCAGATCGGCACCGGGCTGCAGGTCATCCGCAGCGTCGCCGCGATCCTCGTCAATGCCGGTGTCTTCGTCCTGCTGTACCGGCTCGCGACCACGCACCCGCACTCGCTCAAGCGGGCCGTCCCCGGCGCCTTGTTCGCTGCCATCACCTGGCAGCTGCTGCAGCTGGTCGGCACCGCGTACGTCGGCCACGTCATCAAGCACGCGACAGTCACCAACAGCGTCTTCGCTCTCGTACTCGGTCTGATCGCCTGGATCTACCTCGGCGCGGTGATCGTCGTGCTCGGCGTCGAGATCAACGTCGTCAAGGCCCACCGCCTCTACCCACGTGCGCTCATGACCCCGTTCACCGACAACGTCGACCTGACCGCGGGCGACCAGCGCGCCTACTCCGACTACGCGGAGGCCACCCGCAGCAAGGACTTCGAGCAGGTCGACGTGTCATTCGAGCATGGCGGGCAGTACGCCACCGCCAAGAGACGGGCGCAGCGCGACAACGCAGCCGCCGACGGCTCCGGCGAGCCGCTGCCGCCCAGCACCAAGGACACCGAGACCCGCACCGAGAAGCCGCACAAGCACTACTGAGGAGTCCCCTGGGCGGCTCACGGTACGATCTGGATATGGCGAAGCACACCAGCCGGGAGTCCTGGCCGTCCTGACGGACGGTCCCTGACGCATGTGCTGCCAGCCGTCCTGACGAGGACGGCCAGCCCGCGAGTACCTGCCGTTCTCGAGACTCCTTCGAGAAAGGCACCCTCATGACCACCCTCTCCAGCCCGGTTGCCGGTCCCGCGCAGGCGGCTGACCGGCGAACCCGGGTGCTGTCGGGCATCACGCCCAGCGGATCACTCACGCTCGGCAACTACCTCGGCGCGCTGCAGCGGTTCGTGGCCGGGCAGTACGACGACACCGGCCGCCCCGACACCTCCCAGCAGAGGTACTTCTTCGTCGCCGACCTGCATGCGCTCACGACCGACCACGACCCGGAGCGGCTGCGGCAGCTCACCCTGTCGACGGCGACGTTGTTCTTCGCCTCCGGACTGGACCCCCAGCTGTCGACGGTCTTCCTCCAGTCGCAGGTGAGCGCGCATGTGCAGCTGTCGTACCTGCTCGAGTCGACAGCGCACGTCGGGGAGCTCGGCCGGATGATCCAGTTCAAGGAGAAGGGCGGCAGGCCGCGGACGCGCGCGAGCCTTTTCACGTACCCCTGCCTGATGGCTGCCGACATCTTGCTGTACGACACCGACACGGTTCCGGTGGGCGGCGACCAGGATCAGCACGTCGAGCTGTGCCGCGACCTGGCGCTGCGCTTCAACCGCCTGTACGGGGAGACGTTCGTCGTGCCTCGGCTGGCGAGGGCCGCCCTGGCCGCGCGGATCGCGGACCTGGCAGATCCCACGGCCAAGATGAGCAAGTCGGCACCTGACACCGCTCCGGGGGTCATCCGGATGCTCGACGCCCCCGACGTGATACGCCGCAAGGTCAACCGGGCTGTCACCGACTCCGGTACCGATGTCCGCTACGACCCGGCGTCCAAGCCGGGCGTCTCGACCCTGCTCGACATCATCGCGGCCATCTCGGGCGACACCCCTGAGCGGGCCGCGGCGGGCCTGGCCTCCTACGGTGCGCTGAAGGCGGCGTGCGTCGACCAGGTCGTCTCGGTGCTCGAGCCGATCCAACGCAGGTACGCCGAGCTCACCGGCGACCGACGCGAGCTGGAGCGGATGCTGCGAGTCGGTGCCGAGCGCGCCCGCGAGCAGGCCGATGGCGTACTCGGCCGCGCTCGCGCCGCCATGGGTCTGCCGCAGGCGTAGCCGTCGGGCCTGCGGCGCGGTCGAGGCCCGAAGTGGAAGGCCCGACCGCTCAGTCGAGGGCCCGCCCCACCGCGACCGCCCGGGTGTCCGGCGCAGCGACGCGCGCTGCGTCGGCCGCGAGGTCGTCCTCCTGCAGCTGAGAGCGCCGCTCGGCTTCCACCCGGTCGGAGTACGCCTGCGTCTCGTTGGTGATCCGCTCCTCGTCCCACCCGAGGTACGGCGCCACGAGCCGGGCCGCCGTCTCGGCCGAGGCGGTGCCGCGGTCGGGCGTCTCGATGGAGATCCTGGTACGCCGTGCCAGCACGTCGTCGAGGTGCTGTGCGGCCTCGTGGCTCACGGCGTACACGATCTCGGCCCGCATGTACTCCTCGGCTCCCTCGAGTGGCTCGAGCAGTGACGCGTCGTCGGCGGCGAGCGCGAGCAGCTCCTCTGTCAACGAGCCGTACCGGTCCAGCAACCGCTGCATCCGCCAGGCCGGTACACCTGCCCGGCCCGCGAGCTTGTCGACCTGGTTGACCATCGCGTGGTATCCCTCGGCGCCCGCGAGCGGGATGTGCTCGGTGACGCTGTGCGGTGCTCCCGACGAGATGTCCTCGAGGGCGGCGTCGATCGCGTCCTTGGCCATCACCCGGTAGGTCGTGTACTTGCCGCCGGCGATGGAGATGAGGCCCGGCTGGGGGCGGGCCACCGCGTGCTCGCGCGACAGCGACGACGTCGACTCGCTCTCGCCCGACAGCAGTGGCCGCAGCCCCGCGTACACGCCCTGGATGTCGTCGTGGACGAGCGGTACGGCGAGCACGCTGTTGACGTGCTCGAGAATGTAGTCGATGTCCGCCCGGCTGGCCGCAGGGTGTGCCTTGTGCAGCGTCCAGTCGGTGTCGGTGGTGCCGACGATCCAGTGCGTCCCCCAGGGGATGACGAAGAGCACGGACTTCTCGGTACGCAGGATCATGCCCGTCTCGGAGTTGATGCGGTCACGCGGCACCACGATGTGCACGCCCTTGGACGCGCGGACGTGGAAACGGCCGCGGCCGCCTGCGAGGGTCTGGATGTCGTCGGTCCAGACGCCCGTGCAGTTCACGACGACTGACGCCTTGACGTCGACCTCGGCGCCGGTCTCGACGTCGCGCACCCGTGCGCCGACGATGCGCTCGCCCGCTCGGTGCAGCTTCACGACCTCCGCCGAGTTGAGGACCGTCGCGCCGTAGGTCGCAGCGGTGCGCGCGACCATCAGCGTGTGGCGGGCGTCGTCGGCCTGGGCGTCGTAGTACATCAGCGCGCCGGTGA
>JAWWPH010000513.1:0-2606 GCA_033850875.1 Nocardioidaceae bacterium
CCGACCCCATCGATCCGACCACCAGTTCGGCCGGGCCACCTCACGCTCGGATCCTTCGGGTTGAAAACCAGGCTGACCGTCGCTTCGGGGAGCGGCCGGACGAACCGCCCGCCGCGTGCCACGCCGCCGCGCGCCCGGCGTCACCAGCGAGACTGCACGTGCTCCTTGATCCGATCGTCGTAGATCCCCGCCAGGGCGGTCTGCGCCTCGTCGCTGAGCTGAGGCAGGTTCGCGGCTGCGGCGTTCGCCCGGGCCTGCTCCGGGTTGCGTGCACCGGGGATGGCCGTCGTGATGCCCGGCTGGTCGACGAGCCACCGGAGCGCGAGCTGCGCGGTGGTCGCCCCTTCAGGTGTCCACTCGGCGACCTCCCGGGCGGCGCGCACGCCGACCTCGAACGGCACCCCGCTGAAGGTCTCCCCCACGTCGAACGCCTGCCCGTCGCGGTTGAAGTTGCGGTGGTCGTCGGTCGAGAACTGTGTCGTCTCGTCGTACTTGCCCGTGAGCAGCCCACTCGCCAGCGGAACCCGGGCGATGACGCCCACGCCGGCGTCAGTGGCCGCCGGCAGCACCCGCTCCAGTGGCTTGCGCCGGAAGATGTTGACGATGATCTGTACGGTGGCCACGCCCGGCCTGGCGATGGCGGTGAGCGCCTCCTCGACCGTCTCCACGGACACGCCGTACGCCGCGATGCTGCCGTCCGCGACCAAGTCGTCGAGAGCGTCGTACACCTTGTCGTCGGAGTAGACGGCGGTCGGTGGGCAGTGCAGCTGCACGAGGTCGAGCGTGTCGACGCCGAGGTTGCGGCGGCTGCGGTCGACCCAGCCTCGGAAGGCGTCCGCGGTGAACGCCTCCGGGACGAACGGGTCCGCGCGGCGGCCCATCTTGGTCGCTACGGTGAGGTCGGCATCGGTTCGCGTCTTCAGGAACCGGCCGATGAGCGACTCGCTGCGACCGTCGCCGTACACGTCCGCCGTGTCAAGGAACGTGACGCCTTCATCGACGGCGGCGTGCAGTACGGCCATGGCGTCGTCGTCCTCGACGTGTCCCCAGTCGGCTCCGAGCTGCCAGCAGCCGAGGCCGATGACCGACACCGACCGGCCGGTGCGTCCCAGTACGCGCGTCTGCATCAGGCGGAGCTCCTCTCGGGTCTGCTCCGGCGGAGCAGGAACGGACGCGCACACGCTAGCCGATGCCACCCTCGGCTGCCGACGCCGTCAGCCGAGCAGCCACCCGTTCTCGTTGGCGAGCCGGACGGCCTCGGCCCGGGTACGCGCACCGGTCTTGCCCATGGCGCTGGACAGGTGATTGCGGACCGTGCCCTCGGACAGATGCAGCGCCCGGGCGATGTCGCCGGCAGTCGCTCCGTCGGCCGCCGCCCGCAGCACATCGGACTCCCGCTGGGTGAGCGGCGAGTCCCCGTGCGTCAGGGAGTCCGCGGCCAGCGCCGGGTCGACCACGCGCAGCCCGGCATGCACACGGCGCACCGCGTCGGCGAGCTGGCGTGCGGGCGTGTCCTTCACCACGAACCCGGACGCGCCCGCCGACATGGCCTTGCGCAGGTAGCCCGGCCGCCCGAACGTGGTCACGATCAGGACGCGGCACGCCGGCAGGGCCGCCTTCAGCGCCTTGGTGGCGGCCACCCCGTCGAGACCCGGCATCTCGATGTCGAGCAGGGCGACGTCGACGTGGTGGGCACGCGCGGCGGCTACCACCTCGTCTCCGCGGCCCACCTCGGCCACGACCTCGAGGTCCGGCTCGAGGTCGAGCAGGGCAGCGAGCGCTCCTCGTACGAGGCTCTGGTCGTCGGCCAGCAGCAGCCGGATCGGATCGGTCACGCCGGTACCTTCACGACGACCTCGACACCGCGGCCGTCGGGTCCCGGTCCCGTCTGCAGAGTCGCCCCGGCGAGCTCCACGCGCCGCCGCAGGCCGCCGAGCCCCTGGCCCTGCTGCTCCCTACTGGGCAGCATCCCCACCCCGTCGTCGAACACCCGCAGGCGGGCCGACGACATCTCCACGACACAGGTACGCGCCCTGCTGTGGCGGATCACGTTGGTCACGCACTCGCGGACCGTCCAGGCGAAAAGCTCACGCCACCTGCTCGGTACCTCGTCGGCGACCGTCGGGAGCGACGCGTCGATGCCCGCACTCTCCAGCGCCGACCTCGCCTGCGCGATCTCCCCCAGCAGCGACACCCCCCGTACGCCGAGAGCGGTCGCCCGCACGTCGGCCAGGGCGTCACGCGACAGCATCTCCAGGTCGACGAGCTCGGCCCGGGTCCGGTCGAGGTCGACCTCGAGCAGCCGCTGGGCGAGCTCGGCCTTGACCGTGATCACCGTGAGCGAGTGACCGAGGATGTCGTGCAGGTCCGCGGCGATCCGTGAGCGCTCCTCTTCCAGCGCCAGCGCCGCGATCTCGTCCTGCGCGGCGAGCAGCGCCTGGTTGCGCTGCCAGGCGAGCCGGAACGACCACGTCGCGACACCGGCGAGCAGTACGCCGAAGCCGTATCCCTGGTCGTGCCACCCGGGGACCAGGTGGCTCGACACCTCGGTCGCGACGAGAACCGTGCCGGCGCTGACCATGGCGGGCACCTGCGGCAGGCACATG
>JAWWPH010000522.1:0-3250 GCA_033850875.1 Nocardioidaceae bacterium
TCCGGCCGGCAGCTCCCAGCGCCGGACGGCGTACGAGTGGACGAAGTAGAACCGCTCGTGCTCCGCGCCGGCGAACAGCTGAGACCCGGGGGCGGCGTCGACGGTGTTCCAGCCTGTGTGCGGCACCACGCGCGCCTGCAGGAGCTCCACCGTGCCCGGCCACTCCCCGCACCCCTCGGTCTCCACCCCGTGCTCGACGCCGCGGTCGAACAGCACCTGGTGGCCGACGCAGATGCCGAGCACGGGTCGTCCGCCCGCAAGTCGGCGTCCGATGAGCTCCGGTCCGCGTACCTCGTGCAGTCCCTTCATGCACGCTCCGAAGGCACCGACCCCTGGCACGACCAGCCCGTCGGCGGTCATCGCCTCGTCGTAGTCGGCGGTGACGACCACGTCGGCCCCGACGCGTTCCAGCGCCCGCTGAGCCGAGCGCAGGTTGCCGGACCCGTAGTCGAGCAGGACGACCCGTTTGGTCACAGCGACCCCTTCGTACTCGGCACCCCGCCCTCGCGCGGGTCGAGCGCCACGGCCTCGCGCAGCGCCCGGGCGACGGCCTTGAACTGGGCCTCGACGATATGGTGCGGGTCGCGCCCCGACAGCACCCGTACATGCAGCGCGATGCCCGCATGCGAGGCGAGCGACTCGAACACATGGCGCGTCAAGGAGCCGACGTAGCTCCCGCCGATGACGACGTACGCCTGTCCCTCCGGCTCACCGACGTGCACGCAGTAGGGCCGCCCGGAAACGTCCACGGCACACTGGACCAACGCCTCGTCGAGCGGGACCAGGGAGCTCCCGAAGCGCCGGATGCCGGACTTGTCGCCGAGGGCGCCGCGAAGGGCGTCGCCGAGCACGATGGCGACGTCCTCGACGGTGTGGTGGGCGTCGACATGGACGTCGCCCTCGGCCTGGACCGTCAGGTTCACCAGGGCATGACGGGCGAGCGAGGCCAGCATGTGGTCGTAGAACCCGACGCCCGTGGAGATGTCGGCCCGGCCGTGACCGTCGAGGTCGAGGTCGACCAGGACCTTGGACTCCTTCGTCGCCCGCTCGATCCGGGCCGTCCGGGCCATCAGCTGCCTCCTGGTGCGACGGGCTCGGGCCGCACGACCGGCCGGCGCACGGCGGCGGCGTCGCGGTCCAGGACCGAGCGGAGCGCGTCGGCGAACGCGGCCATTTCCGGCCCGGTGCCGATCGACACCCGCAGCCAGCCGTCAGGCCCGACCTCTCTGATCAGTACGCCCCGGTCGAGCAGCCCCTGCCAGACTCGGTGCCGGTCCGGGAACCGGCCGAACAGGACGAAGTTGGCGTCGGAGTCGGCCACCGCCAGCCCCAGGCGACGAAGGTCCTCGACGGTCGCGTCGCGTTGCCTGCGCAGGTCGTCGACTCGCGCCAGGAGGTCGCCGGCGTGCGCGAGGGCGGCCCGCGCGACCGCCTGCGTCACCGTGGACAGGTGGTACGGGAGGCGTACCACCC
Source organism: Nocardioidaceae bacterium (assembly GCA_033850875.1). Lineage (GTDB taxonomy): Bacteria > Actinomycetota > Actinomycetes > Propionibacteriales > Nocardioidaceae > DASQEH01. The sequence goes on from JAWWPH010000522.1 coordinate 1,474, forward strand.
GCAGGGCGTCGACGAGGGCGGCCGTCGAGGCGAGATAGCCCAGGCGCCCCCCGGCGAACGCGAACGCCTTGGACATCGTCCGGGTGACCACCAGGTTCGGCCAGTCGTCGAGCAGGGTGAGGGCCGAGGGAGTGCCCTCGCGGCGGAACTCCGCGTACGCCTCGTCGACGACCACGACCGCGTCGAGTGCGGCCCCGCAGACGGCCTCGACGGTGTCGAGGGGGACGCTGGCACCGGTCGGGTTGTTGGGTGAGGCGAGGAAGACCACGTGGGGCCGCAGGTCCGCGATGGCCGTACGGGCGTCGGCGGCGTCGACGGCGAACGAGTCCGAGCGCGGTCTCGTGACCCAGCGCGTCGAGGTGGCCCTCGCGTACTCCGGGTACATGGAGTAGGTGGGCGCGAACGACAGTGCGGTCCGGCCGGGGCCTCCGAACGCCTGCAGCAGCTGCAGCATGACCTCGTTGGACCCGTTCGCGGCCCACACCCGCTCGGCGGACAGGCCGTGGCCGAGGTACGCGGCGAGGTCCTCGCGCAGTGCCTGGGCCTCCCGGTCGGGGTAGCGGTTGAGCCTGCCCGCCACCTCGTCGACCGCTGCCACGATCGCTCGTCGGGTCGGCTCCGACGGCGGGTACGGATTCTCGTTGACGTTGAGCTGTACGGGCACGTCGATCTGCGGGGCCCCGTACGGCGCGATGCCGACCAGCTCCGGACGCAGCGGCAGCGCGTTCGGACGCCGCGATCGGGCGGCGGCGTCGCTCATCGCGGCTCCGTCCTGGCCCGGACCGCGTCGCCGTGGCCGGGAAGGTCCTCGGCGTCGGAGAGGGTGAGCACGTGAGGCGAGACGTCGCGCAGCGCCGACTCGGAGTACTCGACGACCTGCACGGTCTTGAGGAAGGAGCGCACGGACAGCCCCGACGAGTGACAGGCGCAGCCGGCCGTCGGCAGTACGTGGTTGGACCCGGCGCAGTAGTCACCGAGCGACACCGGAGCGAACGGGCCGACGAAGACGGCCCCGGCGTTGCGGACGCGCCGCGCCCGCTCCGCCGCGTCGCGCGTGTGGATCTCCAGGTGCTCGGCGGCGTAGGCGTCGACGACCTCGGTGCCCTGGTCGAGGTCGTCGACCAAGACGATGGCGGACTGCCGCCCCGACAGCGCCGCCGTCACCCGCTCGACATGCTTGGTGCCGGCGACCTGGCGGGCCAGCTCGGCGGCTACCGACGAGGCCAGCGCGGCTGAGTCGGTCACGAGGACCGCCGCAGCGGCGGGGTCGTGCTCGGCCTGGCTCAGCAGGTCGGCCGCGACGAACGCCGGGTCGGCGCTGTCGTCGGCGAGGATCGCGATCTCCGTCGGTCCGGCCTCCGAGTCGATTCCGACCACACCGCGCAGCAGCCGCTTGGCGGCCACGCCGTAGACGTTGGCGGGCCCGCACACCAGGTCGACCGGGCGGCAGCCGTCGTCGCCGTCGTCGTAGCCGTACGCGAACATGGCGATGGCGCCGGCCCCGCCCGCGGCGTACACCTCCCGGACGCCCAGCAGCGCGCAGGCGGCGAGGATCGACGGGTGCGGCAGACCGCCGTGCTCACGTGAGGCAGGGCTCGCGAGCGCGATCGAGGCCACACCGGCGGTCTGGGCGGGTACGACGTTCATCACGACCGACGAGATGAGCGGTGCCTTGGCGGCGGGCACATACAGGCCGACCCGGCCGACCGCCACGTTGCGCGATGTGACGGTGCCGCCCGGCGCGACGGCGGTGACGACGTCCGCGGGGAGCTCGGTG
>JAWWPH010000527.1:0-5231 GCA_033850875.1 Nocardioidaceae bacterium
GCGGCCGCAGCGCCAGCGGCGTGGTGAGAGGGCGGGTGACCAACAGCGGGACGACGTGCGGATGGTCGAGTGCCAGGGTGCGGAAGTTGTGGCCGGTTCGTCGAAGCAGGCTTTCCCAGTCCCCGTCCGTGGGGATAGTGAGCTGGTCCATCACATGTTCGACGATCGCGTCCAGCAGCGCCGACCTGTTGGCGGTGTATCGATACAGCGCCATCGGGTTCCGGTCGAGGACCTTCGCCAGACGCCGCATGCTCAGCTTGTCCAGCCCCTCGGCGTCGACCAGGTCCAGGGCGGCGGTCAGGACACGCTGCCGAGTGAGGCGGATCCGCCCGTCGCCTGGCTGCGCCGACGGTCTTGTCATGACGAACTCCAGCAAGCGGCGGGGCGTGGGTGTAACCGAGATAACAGCAATCTACCCCCATCCACAAGTTGCGTACACTGTCTACTTACAGATAAAGTTTACAACGTACGCACTACCTGCGGCCGAGCAAACGAGCCATAGGTGCCCACCTCGTTCACAGGAGACATCTCATGGCAACTCTGACCAACAACAGCAGCGACACCGTCGACACCCGGCGTATCAGCACCGAGACCAAGTCCTCGACCAAGACCACTGAGTTCTACGCCTACGTTGTCGCGGTCGTTGCTACCGTCATCACGTCCATGGTCGTCGGCGACGACGGTCACGGCGATTCGTTCACCGGTTACGACGCGATGCGTCTGATCACCTACCTGACGATCGGCTACATGATCGCCCGCGGCATCGCCAAGTCCGGAAGCCGTGACTACTACGACGACGACACGCGCAACAACAGCTCGATCTGACCACGCCCGACGAGCACAACGCATCCCGACCCTGACGAGGAAAGGACCACGAGCGCGTGTTCTTCTTCTTCAGCAACAGACTCGGATGCTTCGGCTCCCTGGTGCTGTCGGTCACGGTCACCGCAGTGCTCATACTGCTGCTCTCGCGCTAGACACCACGAGCCAGCAACCGCAGATGTCCCCCTCTCGCCCGTTGCGTGAGGGGGACATTTGCGTGCCGGCGCCAGGCCAACGCCAAGCCCAGGCGCCATCCATCGCGGCAACAAATCCGGCCACCGGCGCAGTCCTGTGCGGACTTAGGGGTGAGCTGGCGATATGGGCCGTGCTCTCGTTGCGGTTCACCGATCAGGCACAGTCATGGGCTGCCGCTCCTGCAACGAACCAGCAATCACCCGGCACGCGGCGGCACGTACATGCCGCCTCGACGAACTCCGGTAAACGGCGTTGCACCGACGACTAGAACCGTGACGCGATCATGGGACCGCCACGCTCGGCCAGCAGCTCCTCCCGTCGCGTAGAACAGCCAGTACCGCAGGTACCGCCAAACAGCGACTTCGTCCCCTCCCGAGGCAACCGGAAACCGGCGAAACGCGGAGGCCGACGAAGACGTCATGACACGCAGTCTCGCGCCCGGCCCGATGGCGGAACGCAACAGTGGCGAGGCCCCTCCGCGTTACTGGGGCGTGCTGCGCGGCAGGCTCCCGCTGGAGACGACGTCTTGGGCGACGTCAAACAGTTTGCGGTTCTCGTTCGCAGACAGACGCTGCAGGACGGTGAAGGCCAGGTCGTCGTTGAGGTCGAATGTCACCATGATGATCCCCAGCGCCTTCCCGATGGTGGTGCGCCGGTCAACCGCATACCTGAGGCCCTCGACCTACGTTGCTGCACCAAGCCGATATCGACATGTACCAACGAAAGGTAAACGCCGAACGGCTACCGCGACACTGAACCGCCCTGGGCTCAGTAGAGGGTGAATTCTCCCGGCAGCGGGCGCTGGTGGGAGGCGATTTGGCGGTAGAAGGTCTGGTCGTACTCGACGGGTGGGATGTAGCCGATGGAGGAGTCCAGTCGGTGCTCGTTGAACCAGTGCACCCATGACAGGGGTCGCGAGCGCGAGTTCATCGACGGTCATGGCATTGCCCGGCGATCCTGATGCACTCGGCCGATGACCGACTCGGCCAGAGCATTGTCGATCGAGTCCCCGACCGACCCGATCGAGGCGATCGCACCGGCGTCAAGCAGCCGGGCGGAGTAGCGGATCGCGATGTGGTGAGACCCGGCCTCGAAGTGGTCCACGACTTTGTTGACGCTCTGACCGGCCCGCTCGCGGATTCACAGTGCCATCTCCAGAGCTTGGCCACTGGCCCGTCTAGTGCCAACGCGCATCCCGGGCTCAGCGCCCACCTCGAGTGCGCCCTGCGGTACAGCCGTATGCCGTCGACGTGCACCTCGAACGGCAGGAACCCTCTGACCGCGAGCTGGGTTCAACCGGGTGTGGTTCACGCCTTCTGAGGCGTATCCGGCCGCAGATGGTTCAACCCGGGGGATCGGTGCCCCCCCGCAAAGAAATCGTGACCCCGTTGCCCCAAGGATTGTGGCGACTCAGGGGTCAGGTGGTGGTGTGGACATTATCGCCATCTCGCTTGGTGTTTTCAGGTTGCGGCCCGTGTCGGCGTTGCCGTCGGCGCGGGTCGGTTGAAGCCGCTCTCGTTCGTCGTCGGGGAGCGGAACGTTGCCCAACGTGAGTCGGTCCACCTTCGAGGCTCCCCGATCGGTTCTGGAATCCTTCCGGTCCAGAGCCGAGCTTCTGCGGTCGTTGTACGCGTCGGTGTCATCGATATTGTTGATGAAGGCTCGCAGGTTCGCGGCTCGATCGCGTTTGTGGGCGTGCGAGTCGCGTCTGTTGGCGCGTTGGTCGCGCTCCTCAGCTGCGCTGAGGACCCCTTCGACTTCGACCTCACGATCGATGAGTGCTGCGTCGCGGGCATCGGCAACGTCGTCGCGAGCGCCGGCGGTCGCATCGCGCTCATCGGCGGCTCGCTCGCGTCGGTCGCCAAGGGCGTCGCGTTCACTTCGGGCGTCTGAATTGGCCATGCTGGGCCTCCGCCCGTTCCGTCAACCTGGCGTCACCGTCCGCGACCCAGGCTTATCCTGCAGCGGTTTCCTCGTCGCGGGTCAGGCAGTTAGGACAGATCAACAACTCTGCGTCGTCGCCGACCGGATCCCACTGCCGGAACTCCTCGGAGGTCGGGTCTGGGACTGCACGATGGCACCGGATGCACCCATCGGCCCGCCCAGTGGGCTGCGACGATGATTTGATTCGTTTCACCGCGCCGGCAATGGCCTCCTCGAGCGTCATCCCTGTAGGTCGAGCTGATGCGGGCGCCGCAGCTAGTTCCGTGCGGTCCACCTTTGCGGCGCGCCGATCATTCTTCGAGGCGACCCGGTCCTTCCTGGCTTCCCTGCGGGCTCGCGACGGCTCGTGCCCTGGCGCTATCTGCATCCACTCCTGCACGGCGGCGTCGAAGTCCCGTTGTTCGGCGGCGTCGTCTCGTTGGTCCGCGACGGTGTCGCGTCGAGCCGCGGCTCGCATAATGGAGGCGGTGTTCGGCTCACGTGCCTCCCCGGCGACTTCTCCAGAGGGAACACTCGCCTCCGGTTGGTCGGCCGAACGGTCGACCACCGGACGACCGTGGTCGCCGCCGATGAGGTGACTGTTGTGGCTATCGGTCATGACGAACCTCCAGACGGAAGGCACCCCTTGCAAATTTTCCGATGGCAGCATAACCGACACGCTAGGCAATCGAAAGCACACGCAGCGCTCCTTTGGCCCAGTGCCGACACAACGGCTCCAGTGCCTGATCAGGACCGTGACGGGGATCGAAGATCCGTGCGACGGTATTGACTGCCTTCACTTGGGCTGTTTGGACCAGCGTCGCTGCGGCACTTGGTTAGGTGAATGACCGGTTCCGTTCTTGCCGTCGAAAGCGGGTAACGGCTTTCACGGGCCGCGGCGGGGCGATAGCCCGCGGCAGTCCCCACTTGCTTCCCGTCGTCCTGATCTCTGATTGCGCGTCCCATCGCCACTTAGCCCTTGCTCGGGCTGGCGAATAACGATGGGACCTCACAGATTGCGGCCTGACACCGCTCGGCCGGTCGGACCTAGGTGCTCGTTTGGGGCTGGCCGCACGCACAGGGGGTGCAAGGCGCCGTACGCGGATGGCGCTGTCGCTCCACCCTCAGTCACGACCGGCTGCGTCAGGTCGTGTGGTCGGGTACGCGCTCGAGCTCTCTGGCCTTGCGCGCCTGGTCGCGGGCACCGGCGGCGTCTAACCGTTTGACGGCGCGTGTGATGCGGTTGTCGGTCACCGCTTCGCGTTCACCAACCTCGGATAGACGGTCAGCGGTCCGGAGAGACCTCGCGAGCGGCAGACTCTCGCGAGCGGGCAGATTAACGTCTTCGGCCTCGTTGAGTCGGGACGGCATCGACGATCACCGGCCGGCCGCCATATCGAGAGGCCCAACTGACTATGGTGCCTCGAATCTTCGAGCAGGAGCCGAGACTCGCCTGCACCGCATTGCACTGCGCGAGTGGCTTACCGACAACCTCGCGTGCTCGCGCGTCCATGGCGCGGGCCTTGTGCAGCGGCAGCGCGACTTTGCTAGCCAGTTCCTCGGGCGTCATCACGCCCTACTGGCGCTCCTGGCACCATAAGTCTCTGAGTCGAGTCACCACCAGACGCTGCGCCAAGCTGGAGACGCCGGCTCTTTCCGCGCCGGCGGAGGGATAGTAGGGTCGGCGGGCTGCCCGGGCGTGAATCGGCGTGCGCGTGGATCGAGGCTCCTCATCAGAGCATCAAGTCGGTCGCGGTCTTCCGACGCATGCTCAACCAGCAGTGCTCTGCCGTTCAGCGGACCGACACGCACGGCCTGATAGCCGCTAGCGCGAAGCGATCGTTGCGTCTCCTGGCGTAGATCACTTTTGCTGAGCACATATGCCGACAACATCCCGCACCACCCTCCTCGATGGCCATCACCAGGGTCCGAACGGTGACGCGGCTGCACGACGGCGACCGGCCGACCAGAGACCCCCGTCCAGTAGAAGGCGCCGCCTAACGCATCTGAAAAGGAGGCCGCATTCTGATGCCCCTGGATGGGACTTCGGCACACTATTTCCCGAGCCCGAACTCCACCTCGACAAATGAGGAACACAGGGCCATCAGCCCATACGCACACGGCCGATCGGACGAACGAAACCACGTCCGAAAGACGACAACTCCCCAACATCGCGTGGAACGCGGCGGTCTCCGCAGCAGTGCCGTCGCCCGTGAGGTGCCCTGGATGCAGTGGCGCATGCGAACTCATCAGTGCCAGTCGGCACGAGCGTCCCTGGTGCCACTTGGGGC
>JAWWPH010000177.1:0-5159 GCA_033850875.1 Nocardioidaceae bacterium
GCCGGAGGAACAGTCGCCCTGTCCGTCGACACGGCGACGACCACGTCCATGGCGGCTGCTGTGCTCGCCCTCGCCGAGAGCAGTGCCCACTTCCGCGCCACCGTGCGGAGCGACGCGTTGATCGTTCTCAAGGAGAAGCACCGCATCGGCCTGCTCACCTGCCGCTAGCCGAGGGCCTCACAGTCGCACGACGAGGTGCCCCTGTCGCCAGTCCGGCAGGGCACTGACCACGACACCACCCGGTCCGAACAGTGCGGCCCCGCCGGGGAAGTCCTCGTCGTCGGTCGCGCCCGCCTGGGTCGACAGGGCCAGAACCTGACCGGCGCCGAGCAGTCGCGCCGCGTCGCGCACTACCTGGCCGCGCCACCACGAGAAGCCACGGCACCAGTCGTCGTCGGTGCTGCGTCGCGGGCCGTACAGCCCCGGCGCCGACGGAGCCAGCACCACGCTCGCGGGCTTGTCGTACGGCGGTGAGGTACCGATCTCCGCGCAGATCGCCATCGAGCAGGCCAGGCCCGCGACCTCGAAGACGCCCGCGCCCGGACCCGCGCGAAAGTGTCCGGCCTCGCCCTCTCCCAGGTGTTCCTTGCGATGGACGGCGACGATGTGACCCCGCTCCGCCACCAGCTGGGTGATGTACGGGAGACCGCCGGACTCCGCGCGCTCGACCAGGCCGAAGCAGACCGCGGGGCCGTCGCGCGTCGCCGCGACCAGCTCGGCTACGCCCGGCGAAGAAAGCGGCACCTCGGCGCCGGCGCAGTAACCGGTCAGCGACATCTCCGGAAACAGCACCAGGTCAGAACCCTCCTCTGCGCCGACCCTCAGCAGGTCATGGTGGCGGGACAGGTTGCTTGCCAGGTCACCCTTCTGGCACGTCACGGACGTCAGCATCGCGAGCATCGTCGGACCATCGTCGCACCGTCGACCGGTTGGATCCTCGATGCCTTCGAAAGTCAGATGTCGGCGAAGAAGACGGCACCGGCGAAGGCGAGGTAGAGACCGAGGAGCATGACACCCTCGAGCCAGTTGGTCTTGCCGTCGTCGAGGAGCTGCCTCGTCAGCAGGGTCCCGATGGTCAGAGCGGTGAGCTCCAGCGGACTGAAGGCCAGCTCGATCTGGTGGCCCGTGAGTACTCCGAGCAGCACCAGGAGCGGCACCACGAGCATCGCCAGCTGCATGCTGGCACCGACGGCGATCTCGCTGGCGATGTCGAGCTTGTCCTTTGCCGCCAGCGCGAGGGCGCTGAACTGCTCGGCGGCGTTGCCCACCAAAGGAAGGATCACGAAGCCGATGAACCCGCTGTGCAGGCCCAGAGAGGCGCCTGCCTCCTGGACGCTGCTCGCGACGAACTCGGCTGCGACGGCGACGAGCACTGTGGCGACCGCGAGGACGACGACAGCGCCTTTGACGGACCAGGTCGGCGCCTCGTCCTCAGGGGGGTCGTGTGACCCTTGGTGAGCGTCGTCCGGTCGTGGCGGGGCCGAGCGTTCCGTGCGGAACAGTCGGGTATTCGTACGGAGCATGAACAGCATCGACAAGGCGTACAGCGTGAAGAGGATCAAGGCGACGAGCCAGCTCATCTCGTCGAGTCGGCTGGTCGTGCTCTCCGGCCGGAACGAGAAGACGGTCGGCAGCAGCAGGATGCCCATCGACAAGAACAGCATCGTGGACTGGACCTGCGACGTCGCGGTGATCTCCACCTCGTCCTTGTTGTAGGCGGCGACGATCATGCTCACGCCGAGGAGAAGCAGCATGTTGCCGATGATCGATCCGGTGATGGACGCCTTCAGCACCGCGATCTCTCCGTTGAACACCAGCAGCGCCGCGATCATGAGCTCGGCCATGTTGCCGAACGTGGCGTTGAGCAGAGCGCCCTTGCTGCCGCCCACCGTCTCGGCGAGGACCTCGGTGGAGCGACCGACGAGGCCGGCCAAGGGGATGACGGCGAGCGCGGCCAGCACGAACAGGACCGCCGCACTCGAGTCGAGCAGCTTCGCGGCAACGGCAGCGGGCAGGGCGACCACGAGAACGTCGAGTCGACGCCAGGGACCGAGCGTGGAGCCCATCACACCTCCGCGGGCGGATCGTCAGGCAGCGGAGTCATTCACCCGCGAGGTATCCAGTCGGTGTAGGCGATGTTCCCGTTCGGTTTCTGTGGGGCGTAGTCCACGTCAGCGCCATCGTGCAGCCGCTCTGTCAGGGCCCAGGCTTTCACCGCGCCGTAGTTGCCGTTGAGCACACAGGCTGCCGGGAGACGGAGGCCGAGCGTGGCAGTGGCTCGGTCCCAGGTGCTGGTCAGGTCGCGGCAGCTCGCCTTGTGACCGACGAGGAAGGTCGTGTCCGGGCCAGTGCGACGATGCTTGCTGACCACGACCGCCACCACCCGGTGCTGGCGCGTCCTCAGTGCCACGATCACCGCACCCCGTACGTCGCGGACGAACGACAGATGAACGACGACGGCGCTATCGCCATTGTGGAAGGCAACGCTGGTGATGTCGAGGCCCGGTCGTGGTCCAGCTGCGTCGCCCGTGGGGTCGCCGACGAGGATGGAGCGGGCCTGTGCGGGCGCCGATAGGGCAAGGAGCGCCGCTGTCAGGATGGCCGCCACGGTCGCTCTGAGAGTGCACATGCACGGCATGGTAGCCGCACCGCCATGACTTCGGCTCCGTCGAGATTTCTCCGCGACGCGCCGCAGCACGTCCAGCATGTGGACCCCGCCCTGGCGCTAGCGTCAGTCGACAGTCGAGGGGGGGGTGGGCTTTGCCACGACCGGTGAGCACGTCGCGCGCGTACCTCCCGGCTCTCGACGGCATCCGCGCCATCGCAGTCCTTGCGGTCCTCGGCTATCACTTCGGCGTTCCCTGGTTGGCCGGCGGACTGCTGGGCGTAGGCGTCTTCTTCACCCTCAGCGGATGTCTCATCACAGGGATCCTGCTGTCCGCCTACGAGCGGACGGGGGGCCTCGAGCTCAGGCGTTTCTGGGTCCATCGGGCTCGGCGGCTGCTTCCCGGCCTCGTCTTGATGCTCGTCGTCGTCCTGGGCACGACTGCGTTGGCACAGCGCGGCTCGCTCGACCAGCGCTGGGACCAGACCCTCGCGGCGATCTTCTACGTCAGCAACTGGACCACGATCGCCGGCAACGTCTCCTACTTCGACCACTTCGCGGGGCCGGGGCCGCTCGACCATCTGTGGTCACTCGCGGTCGAGGAGCAGTTCTATCTGCTCTGGCCGCTCGCGCTGCTGCTCCTCGTTCGCGTCGTCAAGCTCCCGGTGCTGAAGGTGGCCCGATGGACCCTCGTGCTGGGTGCGGTCTCCTTCGTCCTGCTGGCGTTGCTCGCATCGCCGGGCTTCGACAACACCCGGGCGTACGAAGGGACCGACACCCGTGCCGGTGAGCTCCTCGTCGGCGCGGCGCTCGCCATGGTGTACGGCCCCCTTCGCCACCCCCTGCGGATCAAGCTGGCCACTCGGGTGATCGTCGACGTCGCGGCCGTCGCCGCCCTCATCGCCATGGCCTGCCTGATGATGAAGACCTCGGAGTACTCGCTCTTCTTGTACCGGGGCGGGCTGGTGCTGCTCTCGCTGGCGTCCGCTGTACTGATCGCGGCGGTCTCGTACCCGGCGTCTCTGGTCGGCCGAGCACTGGGTGTGGCGCCACTTCGATGGGTCGGCGAGCGCTCGTATGGGCTTTACTTGTGGCATATGCCGATCGTGGCGGTCATCTCGCAGAGCACGCTCGTCGCACACCCGGTGCGCACCGGGGTGCTGTTGTTCCTGTTCACGCTCTTGATGGCGGACCTGTCCTGGAGGCTCGTGGAGAACCCGATCCGCCAGCACGGGCTGAAGGTGCGGGTGAAGCGGACGTCGCTTCGGCTGGCTCCGGGCCGGCGACCTGCCGTCCTCAGGCGGGTCACAGAAGCGGCCGCTGTCGGCGCCTTCGCGATCGCCTTGTTGTCGATCACCGCTGCGGTGTCGCCCGACGACACGGCATCCACGCTCCGGCCGCTCCCACCGACCCCTCATCACAGAGCGGCCGGCACGGCGCCGTCCTCCCGAGGCAGCGCCGCTGCGGTCGGACGGCTGAGGACGTCGTGCCGGAGCGTCGTGCACGTCGGCGACTCGACCTCACTGGGCCTCATCGACCCGAACTACCTGTCGGCCAAGGACCGGATCCCGGCGCAGTACCGGGACGTGGGCGTCCGGCACGTCGGCACCGACATCCTCGGAGCCCGGTCCATCGTCGAGAAGTACGAGGGCCAACCGAACGCCGACGAGGCGACGCGATCGAGGATGGTCAAGGGCTACCACGGGTGCTGGGTCTTCGCCATGGGTACGAACGAGGTCGCCAACCAGTACGTCGGCGGAGTCGTCCCCCTGGACGAGCGCATCGACCGCCTCATGCATGACGTCCACGGGCTCCCCACCATGTGGCTGACGGTGAAGTCGCGGCTGTCGTCGGGCCCGTGGGGCGACGACCAGATGCGCCTCTGGAACGCCGCGCTGCTGCGGGCCTGTTCGCGCTACCCCAACATGCGCGTGTATGACTGGCGCTCCCAGGTGCAGGACAGCTGGTACATCTCCGACGGCATCCACTACACCTCGGCCGGATACCAGCAGCGGGCGCGACGGACCGCGGAGGCGCTGGCCATTGCCTTTCCCGAGCACGGGCCGTCCCCGCACAACTGCTTCGTGCGGCCCTAGCCGCAGCGCGTCCGCCATCCTGCGACCGTGCCGTGCGAGCCACGGCATGGCTGGGTAAGTTTGCCGGATGCGCTTCGGATTGTTCATTCCACAGGGCTGGCGGCTCGACCTGGTGGGGATCGAGCCCGCCAAGCACTGGGCGACCATGCTCGAGATCGCCCAGCTGGCCGAGCAGAGCACGTACGAGTCGATCTGGGTCTATGACCACTTCCACACCGTGCCGGTGCCGACGGACGAAGTGACGTACGAGGCGTGGAGCCTGATGGCCGCCTTCGCCGCCGCGACCGAGCGGGTGCGGTTGGGCCAGATGTGCACCTGCATGAGCTACCGCAACCCCGCCTACCTGGCGAAGGTCGCCGCCACTGTCGACGTCATCTCGGGCGGTCGCGTCGAGATGGGCATCGGCGGTGGCTGGTACGAGCACGAGTGGCGTGCCTACGGCTACGGGTTCCCTTCGG
>JAWWPH010000547.1:0-2578 GCA_033850875.1 Nocardioidaceae bacterium
ACGGCGCGATCTGTTCGGTGTAGAGATGGATCAGGGTGCGACCTGGGCCACGTACGTGCCCCAGTTGGCAACGAAGTCCGGATACCCGAAGGTGCCCGGGATGTACTCCGTCGCGATCCACACGCTGCCATCAGGGGTACCGACCGCTGCGCTGTAGTCACCCCACCTCTCGACACCGTCTCCACCCTCGGCCTTGTAGCCGGTGAAGCCGTCGGCGGGCTTGGTACCGGCCTTGACGAGCTGAACAGAGCTGGACAGCGCTCCAGACCGTGCCAAGTGGATGTCGGCAGCGGACGGGAAGTAGTCCTGCCCGGCGAGGGTGAACACCATCGTTGCGCTACCTCCGGGTGCCACGCCGATGGCGGGGTACATCACCTGGTTGCCGGCGACGGCGACATAGCCCTGGTGGGCGATCGACGCTGTGACCCCGGACGCCGATGCGTGCGGCGACACGACGAAGTAGGCGATGCCCGCGTGAGCAGGCCGGGCTTCCGTGTTCTTCACAGCGGTGTTGAGGCCGCTCCACAGCTTGCCGTCGGCGTACACGACCTGTTGCATCCGGTCGTCATTGGTGTCGAGCCTGTTCTCCTTCTCCTTCAGGGCATCGCCGAGCGGCGTCGGGCCATCCTTCTGCCGGGCTACGGGCGGCTGGCCGTACACCTCCGAGTGGAGAGTGGTGTTCGACACGCGCACGTCCGGCGTTCCCGTGGTGAGTGACCGCGTGTTGGTCATCGCCCAGGTCGCGATCCGGTTGTCGAACGTGGCAGTGCCCTCAGTCGCGGCGAAGTCGAAGGCCGACATGAAGTACTCCGTGCCATTCGCGGCCGTGGACCAGTCCGAAGCAGTCGGCGACGTGGCCGGCTGAACGCTGTAGGCGACACCCTCGTCGAGCGGTGGGTTGTTCGCCTCGATGCGCTGCAGCTTCAGATGTCCCTTGGCGAGCGCCGCCTTGTCCATGGCGTACATCTGCGCGCCGTTGAAGCCAGACTTGAAGATCGGGAACTCGTTGGTGGTGATGTAGAAGCCGTACTTGTCAGCGCCGATCAATGGCTGGTCCCCGAAGCACGGGCAACCGGTGTGACCCGACGGCGTTCCTTGCGTTCCGTCGTTGCGCGTGTTGATGGAGTACAGGTGCCAGTCCGACGCGTCCGTGCTGGGCTTGGAGCTCTTGCTGACGGCGATGCGGATCGCGCTGGTGCCGGTGAAGTCACCCGTGGACGGCTTGGTGCCGAGCTGGAGCTCGGTCATGAAGAACCGCTTGAGCTGCGGGTCGTAGTAGCACCGCGGGTCGGAGATGAACGGGCCGTACCTGACGATCGTGCCATCGGGCTTCCGAGTCGCCTCTGCAACCCCGTGGTTCCAGAACGGGTCGTACGACTGGTTCCCGCTGAGCTTGGCGCCGCTGGTCGAGTAGATCGAGAAAACGTTGTTGACGCCCTCGAGGACATAGCCGTTACCGGTGCACAGCGCCTGGTCTGGCGGCTCGAGGGAGAAGGAGTTGCCGTTGTTCGACAACCGCTGGTCCATGAGCGACAGCCCGTTGATCCGCGTCCGGACGCCGGTAGCGCCCCGGACGGGAAGACCCGACGCGACGGGGGCTGACAGGGCGCCCTTCGTGCCGGACGTCTTGCTCGCGGACAGCAGCTTCTTGGGTGAGCTCTCGACCGGCTCGTGCGGGCGGATCTCGTACTTTCCGACCGCTGGGACGTGTCCGCGCGCAGACACAGCGTTCGCGCTGAGTGCCGACTGCATGGTGGCGAGGCCGACGAGCGAAAGGGCGCCGAGGAGCGCGACCGACCGCAGACGGCGACGGGATGGGGGATGCTTCAAGGGAGGCCTCCTGCTGGACCGAGAAGGCGGATCGATGTTTTCGACGCCTTCGGCGAAGCGAGCGTCGCATCGCGTGCTGACGTTAACCCCGGGGACGTACTACCGCAAGCGGGGCCAATGGTGCCGGCGCGGGCCGGCCCTGCGAGCCGGCTGTACCATCGGCACCCTCCGACGTCGACCCGAGGAGTGCAGCTCTGTGACGACCGATGCCGAGCCCGAAGCCGAGCCGGCCACCGTGAGCGACCTTGTGCTCCGTGTCAACGGCACCTCGCATCCCCTCACCCTCGACAACCGCACCTCTCTCCTCGACGCCCTGCGCGAGCATCTCGGGCTGACCGGCTCCAAGAAGGGTTGCGACCACGGCCAGTGCGGCGCATGCACCGTCCTGGTCGACGGCCGCAGGGTCAACGCGTGCCTCACGCTCGCAGTGGCGGTCGCCGGCGCCGAGATCACCACGATCGAGGGGCTGGCGGGCGACCGAGACGTCTCGGCGGTCCAGCAGGCCTTCATCGAACGCGATGCCTTCCAGTGCGGTTACTGCACGCCGGGGCAGATCTGCTCGGCCGTGGGCATGCTCGCCGAGGCGGACGCCGGGTGGCCCAGTGCGGTGACGACAGCCCGCAGCACGGGTCTGACGCGTGCGGCTGACCTCGACACCGACGAGGTCCGCGAACGGATGAGCGGCAACCTCTGCCGCTGCGGCGCTTACGTCAACATCGTGCCCGCCATCCTCGACGTCGCCGCGGCG
>JAWWPH010000285.1:0-3425 GCA_033850875.1 Nocardioidaceae bacterium
ATCGGCGTGGCGCTTGCCGACGGTACGGAGCTCAACGCCTCGACAGTGGTGAGCGCGCTCGACCCACGACGGACCTTCCTCGAGCTGGTCGAGCCACGGGAGCTGCCCAGCGACCTCGTCGAGAACATCACCCGCTTCAAGTTCCAGGGCACGTCGGCGAAGGTGAACTTCGCCCTCGACGGCCTGCCGGTGTTCCCGGGGCTACCCGACCGCACCGACCAGTACGGCGGCTTCATCAACATGGGGCCCTCGATGGAGTACCTCGAGCGGGCCTTCGACGACGCCAAGTACGGCTGGTACAGCAAGCGGCCCTACATCGACGGTGCCATCCAGTCCGTGATCGACCCCGACATGGCGCCTCCCGGCAAGCACGTCATGTCGTGCTTCATCCAGTACGCGCCGTACCACCTGAAGGGCAGCGACTGGGACACCGAGCGCGAGCGGTTCGCCGACACGGTCCAGGCGACGCTGGAGTCGTTCTTCCCCGGTTTCGGCGACCTCGTGCTCCACCGCGAGATCGTCACCCCCCTCGACATCGAGCGTAAGGTCGGCCTCAGCGAGGGCAACATCTTCGCAGGCGAGTTCCTGGCTCCCCAGATGTACTTCTTCCGGCCGGCACCGGGGTGGAGCTCGTACCGCACTCCCATCGAGGGCTACTACCAGTGCGGCTCCGGCACCCATCCCGGCGGCTGCGTGATCGGCGCCCCCGGCAAGCTCGCGAGCCAGCGCATCCTCAAGGACCGGGCAGCGGCCGCGAAGGCCTGACCGCCTGCTCCACCGAGACGTCACATCGGGGCCGAAACGCCGCTGGAATCGGGCCGGTGGCGACGTGTCGCGGGGACAAACGGGGGTCGGACGGCCGCGGGGTGCCGATAGCGTGACACCGTGACCGCCGCGCTGCGGATCTTCACCCAGGTCGCCCGGAGCGCGGCGCTGGTGCGAGTGGTGGGCGCGTACGCCCTGTTCATCATCACCGAGTACGCCGTCTGGATAGCCATGCTGGTGTACGCCTACGCGCACGGCGGCGCGACGCAGGCGGGCCTGATCGCGCTCGCCCAGCTCCTGCCCGCAGCCGTCGTCGCCCCCCTGGCATCGGGGCTCGCCGACCACCACCCGCCGGTGCTGGTGCTGGCCGGCGGCTACGTGGCGCAGGCGCTCGGCACGGCGGCGACCGCCGCCGCGATCCTCTCCGGGGCGGCACCCTTGTTCGCCTACGCCGGTGCGGTGGTCGCCTCTGCCGCGGTCTCGCTGACCCGGCCGGCGCAAGCGGTCGTCGTCCCCGGGCTCACCGTCGACGCCAACGAGCTCACCGCCACGAACGCCCTGATCGGCTGGATCGAGAGCGTCAGCATCATGGTCGCTGGTGCCCTCGTCGGTGTCATCCTCGCCGTGTGGAGCGTCGGCTGGGTGTTCGCGGCCGCCACCGTACTGCTCGCGGGCGCCATAGTCCTCGTGTCCCCGCTCCGGGCGCGTCAACCCGGCCGTGGGACCGGCGGCAGCTCCGTCCTGGCACACGTCGCGGACGGCTTCGGCGAGGTGTACCGGAGCCCGCCGGCCCGACTGCTGGTGGGCATGCTGGCGGCCGAGGACGTCGTCATGGGTGCCCTCGACGTGCTGTTCGTCGTCGTCGCGATCGACCTCCTCGGGGCGGGTCAGGCGTGGGCCGGCTACCTCAACACCGCGTACGGGGCCGGTGGTGTCGTCCTGGGCAGCCTGGGTGCGCTCTTCGTCGGACGCCGGCTCGGCCCCGTCATCGCCGTCAGCGCCGTGCTGCTCGGGGTCGTGCTGGCGGCCACGTCGCTGACGTCGAACAGAGCGGTCGTGGTCGCCCTGCTGGCTCTCGTGGGCGGCAGCCGCGCCCTCTTCGAGGTGGCGACGCGGACGCTGCTCCAGCGGGCCGTCGCCGCGGAGATGGTCGCCCGGGTCTTCGGTCTGGCGGAGGGGCTCAACATGGCCGGTCTCGCCGTGGGATCGGTGCTCGCCCCTGCCCTGGTGGCGCTGGGGGGCGACCGTGTGGCTCTCGCCGGAGTGGCGGCGGTGCTGCCGCTCGTGGTCGCCGTCAAGGGCAGGCTGCTGATGCGGATCGACCAGCATGCACAGGTACCGGTCGTCGAGATCTCGCTGCTGCGCTCGATCCCGCTGTTCCGGGTACTGCCCGGCCCGTCCCTCGAGGGCCTGGCACGAGCGCTGCAACGGGTCCAGTACCCCGCGGGTGCGACGCTGACCAGGGAGGGCGCCGCCGGCGACCGTTACTATGCGGTCGCCGACGGCACGGTGGAGATCATCCAGGGGGGTCGCTCCATCGCCAGGCTCGGCAGAGGAACGGGTCTTGGTGAGATCGCGTTGCTGCGGGGAGGCCCTCGGACAGCGACTGCCCTGGCCGAGACGCCGGTCACCGCCTACGCCTTGGACCGCGAGTCGTTCCTGACCGCGGTGAACGGGCACGTCCCGACCCTTCGCTCGGCGACGGACATGATCGACGACCAGCTCGAGCGAGACCGTCGGCGTGGACCGGGCGCGTCTTGACGCCGAGCCGGCCGGTGCTACGCCCGCGCGGGCTGTCGCGCGCCTGCTTGTCGCGCTCCGGTCCGAGGCCTCGTGCCGAGAACGGCAAGCTCCACCGCTGCGAGCGCTTCGTCGAGCTGTGCTCGGGGGGCTCGGAGACGGCCCGCGCCTATCGGCGGCGGCAATACGGTCGCGGCCGATGGCGGCTGCTCTCCGAGCTCCTCGAACCAGGTCCGTACACGCAGCGAGGGCTCCGCCTCGAAGGCGTCTCGCACAGCTTCGACAGCCGCCCCCCGGTCGCTCGCCACCTTCGTCAGCCGCCATCGCTCCATTGCGAGCTCGGCGCGGTCGACCTCGTCGAGGCCCTCCTCGGCACCCAAGGCGGCCAAGCCTTCCACCAGGGTCGAAACTCTTCCGGCATCGGGTGACCCGCTCCGCGGACGCGCGGCCAGCAGGCGCGCGAGCGCGGCCCGACGCAGTACCCGCGGGAGGTCCATTTCGCCGGCCATCCGAGACGCCTCCTCGGCCACGATCCGCGCCTGCCTGCAGTGACCGGTGCGGGCGAGCGCGAGTGCACGCTCGGCGTTGCCGTCGGCCGCTGCGCCATAGCGTCCCTGCGCGAGGTCCAGCCGGACGAGCCGGGTCCAGTTACGGGCGGCGGACCCTCCCGACCGTGGCCGCGCCAGAATCCAGGAGTGCAGGGCGTCCGAGGCGGTGGCCGGGTCGCCGAGCTCCAGGCTGCGCTTCACCGCCAGGGCAGCACATACCTGCGCCCCGTCGTCGCCCACAGTGCAACGCAGCTGGGCCTCGTTGGTCAGGCTGTACGCGAGGTGTCTGCGGTAGCCGATCCCGTCGGCGGCTGCCCTGGCTTCGGTCAGCATGCGGATACATCCTGCGTAGTCCCCCACGGCGTGGCAGCA
>JAWWPH010000549.1:0-4372 GCA_033850875.1 Nocardioidaceae bacterium
CGACGAGCTCGTGGCCGCCCTCCCCCCGCTCTGACCTGGCGCTCGGCGCCGGTTACTCGCCCGCCGGCCACGAGCGCCCGCCCGGCCAATTTGCGCCCGCTCGGCTGAGCATTTCCCCCCGCTCGGCCGAGCATTTCCGCCCGCTCGGCCGAGCATTCCTGGCCGCTCGACCGGACATCCCTGGCCTCTCGGTGAACGGTGTCCGGCCTTGCGGCGTCTTGGATGGTGGACGGGGATCCCTCCAGGCGAGACGACGGCGTAGGGTGCGAGGAACTCATCGAGAGGGGCAGAGGGACCGGCCCGTTGAAGCCCCGGCAACCTGCGACGAACGCGAGATCGCGCTCGGAGCCCGGTGCCAAATCCGTCTCGCGGCGAGAGCCGTCGCGGGAAAGATGAGAAGGAGGCTCCGTGAGTACGACCGTCGAGTCCGCCCCCGCTACCACCGGCGCACCAACGACGACCCGGCCGTTCGGGCACGCCCGGTGCCTCGTCTGCCGCGAGTGCCGAGCCGAGATCGCGCTGGGACCGTTCTACGCCTGTCCGGACTGCTTCGGCCCGCTCGAGGTCGGCTACGACTTCCCGTCGGTCACCCGGGAGTCCATTGCGGGCGGCCCGAAGAACATCTGGCGGTACGCCGACCTGCTGCCCGTCCGGCCCGACATCGCGAGCATCCCCAACATGGAGCCCGGCATGACACGCCTGCTGAAGGCGGACAACCTGGCTCGAGAGCTCGGTATCAAGACGCTGTGGGTCAAGGACGACTCCGGCAACCCCACCCACTCGTTCAAGGACCGCGTGGTCGCTGTCGCCCTAGCGGCCGCCCGGGAGCTCGGGCTCACCGTCATCGCATGCCCGTCGACCGGCAACCTCGCGAACGCCGTAGCGGCCGCCGCCGCCCGAGCCGGGATGAGGAGCGTCGTCTTCATCCCCGAGAACCTCGAGCGGCCGAAGATCCTCACGACGGCCGTCTACGGAGGCACGCTCGTCGCCGTCCGAGGCAACTACGACGACGTCAACAAGCTCGCCTCCGAGATCGCCGGCGAGGAGGAGGGCTGGGCCTTCGTCAACGTCAACGTGCGCCCGTACTACGCGGAGGGCTCCAAGACGCTGGGGTACGAGGTCGCCGAGCAGCTGGGCTGGCGGCTGCCGCAGCAGGTCGTCATCCCGGTCGCGTCCGGGTCACAGCTGACAAAGGTCGACAAGGGCCTGACCGAGCTCGCGACCCTGGGCCTCGTCGAGGGGTCGCCGTACCGCATCTTCGGGGCGCAGGCGGCCGGATGCGAGCCGGTGGCGACGGCCTTCCGGGCTGGGCGAGACGTCGTGGCGCCGGTGAAGCCGGACACGATCGCCAAGTCGCTCGCCATCGGCAACCCCGCCGACGG
Organism: Nocardioidaceae bacterium; assembly: GCA_033850875.1. Lineage (GTDB taxonomy): Bacteria > Actinomycetota > Actinomycetes > Propionibacteriales > Nocardioidaceae > DASQEH01. The sequence continues at coordinate 1,383 of JAWWPH010000549.1, forward strand.
GCCGTACGTCCTGGACGTGTGCCGCCGCACCGGCGGCTCGGTCGAGTCCGTGACCGACGAGGAGATCCGCGACGGCATCCAGCTGCTGGCGCGCACGGAAGGCATCTTCGCCGAGACTGCCGGCGGCGTCACCGTGGCCACCTTGAAGAAGCTCGTCGAGTCGGGCCAGCTCGACCCGGAGGCCGAGACCGTGGTCTTCAACACCGGTGACGGGCTCAAGACGCTCGACGTGGTCGCCGACCGAGTCGGCCCGGCTGCGACGATCGACCCCACGTACCCTGCTTTCACCGCGACGAGATTGTGAGGATCCGATGAGCGCCCGTGTTCGAGTCCCGACCATCCTGCGTACGTACACCGCAGGCGAGTCCGAGGTCACGGCCGATGGGGACACCCTCAGCGCCGTACTCGACTCCCTCGATGCCAGCTACCCCGGCATCAAGGGGCGCATCGTCGACGACGACGGCACGCTGCGACGCTTCGTGAACGTGTACGTCGGCAACGACGACGTCCGCTTCCTCGACGGGCTCGACACCGTAGTGAAGGACGACACCCAGATCTCCGTGATCCCGGCCGTCGCGGGCGGCTGAGCCGCGAGTCTCCTCCTCGAGGGAACACCCACATGGCGACCCGGTACACGCACGGCCACCACGAGAGCGTCCTGGCCAGCCACCGGTGGCGTACGGCGGCCAACTCCGCCGCGTACCTGCTCCCCTACATCGCCCCTGACCACGCGATCCTCGACGTGGGGTGCGGACCGGGGACGATCACGCTCGACCTGGCGCGCCTGGCGAGCCGCGGTCGCGTCGTCGGGCTCGACAGTGCCGCCGGCGCCATCGCGGCTGCAAGCGAGGCTGCCGCACGCGCAGGTACGACGAACGTCCGGTTCGAGTGCGGGGACGTCATGGCGCTGCCCTACGACGACGCCAGCTTCGACGTCGTCCACGCGCACCAGGTGCTCCAGCACCTCGCTGACCCCGTCGCGGCGTTGAGAGAGATGCGTCGCGTCTGTCGCCCGGGCGGGGTGGTGGCCGCCCGCGACGCCGACTACGCGGCGATGTCCTGGGCGCCGGCCGACCCTCGGCTGGACCGTTGGCGGCAGGTGTACCGCAGGGTCGCTCTCGAGAACGGCGCGCAACCGGACGCTGCGCGCCACCTGCTGGGGTGGGCCCACGCCGCAGGCTTCGGCGAGGTCGTGCCGTCGGCCGGAGTCTGGTGCTTCGCCACTCCGGAGGACCGGGACTGGTGGGGTTCCACCTGGGCACGACGGATCGAGGAGTCCGACCTCGCCGAACAGGCGGTCCGTACGGGCCTCGCCGACCGGGCGGAGCTGGCTGACATCGCCGCCGCGTGGCGATCCTGGGTGGCCGACCCCGACGGCTGGTTCTGCGTCGTTCACGGAGAGGTCGTCTGCCGGTCGTGAGGGCCGCGCCTGAACCTCGGAACATGAAGCTGGGGCGCGGTCTCCGCGCCCCAGCTAGGGCCTCGTCGCACCCACGAGGCGATGCCAAACCTAGGGGCCGGCCCGAGCACCGGGCAAGGGGCAATGGGGAAGATCACCCGATCGGACTAGCCCCTTCGGGGCCACTCGTGCCTCCCGCACCCAGCCACCGCCGCTGAGTTTGCCTACGCGAAACACCGGCGTGGCCCATCGGAAACGTCCCGGGGCGATCCTGTTACTCATGGGGACTGACATCAGGCTCGGCACGCAGGCAGACGTACGGGGACTGGTTCGAATGCACGCCGAGTGCTCACCGGCAGCAGTGGAGCAGCGCTACCTGTCACCGATGCCGGCGCTTGGAGCGCGGTTCGCAGCGAAGCTGCTCTGCCCGCCGGGCGGCTTCTCGCTGGTGGTCGAACGGGACCACCGCGTCGTCGGCGTGACGACGGTCGCCCCGGACGACGACGACGCCGCCGGCGCGGCCGAGGTCGGACAGCTCGTGTCCGACGCGTACCAGCGCCAGGGCATCGGCACGGCCCTGCTGGTCGCCGCCGCACAGGAGGCCTACCGGCGGGGATTCACTGCTCTTCGGCTCGCCGTGAGCCCCGGCAACCGTGCGGTGCTCCCCATGGTCAACGCGGCGGGGCTTCGCGCCCGGATCGGCACCTCCGACGGCCTTACCCGGGTCGAGATACCGCTGGTACGAGCGAGCCGTCACTCCACCGTCCACACCGCCTGACCGGTCGACCCCGGCGCTTGCACTCGACCAGGCCGAGTGCTAATAATGGTTTAGCACTCTCGACCCGAGAGTGACAGCCGGTTGGCTCGGCGAGGACAGGGAGCACTGCGGGAAGGGTCTGCAGTGGAGCCGTGTCCGTCCGTCGCGGGCGTCGCACCAGCCGCACCACCCCATACCTCAAGCGCGGAGGAATCGCGTACATGCCCAAGATCATTTCGTTCGATGAGGAAGCCAGGCGCGGCCTCGAGCGGGGAATGAACACCCTCGCTGATGCCGTCAAGGTGACGCTCGGCCCGAAGGGCCGCAACGTCGTTCTCGAAAAGAAGTGGGGCGCACCGACGATCACCAACGACGGTGTCTCCATTGCCAAGGAAATCGAGCTCGAGGACGCCTTCGAGAAGATCGGCGCCGAGCTCGTCAAGGAAGTCGCCAAGAAGACCGACGACGTCGCCGGAGACGGCACCACGACGGCCACGGTGCTCGCCCAGGCGATGGTTCGCGAGGGTCTGCGCAACGTCGCAGCCGGCGCGAACCCGATGGCGCTCAAGCGCGGCATCGAAGCCGCGGTCGAGGCGGTGAGCGCTCAGCTGCTCACCATGGCCAAGGACGTCGAGACCAAGGAGCAGGTCGCCTCGACGGCCTCGATCTCCGCGGGTGACACCTCTGTCGGCGAGATCATCGCCGAGGCCATGGACAAGGTCGGCAAGGAAGGCGTCATCACCGTCGAGGAGAGCAACACCTTCGGGCTCGAGCTCGAGCTCACCGAGGGTATGCGCTTCGACAAGGGCTACATCTCGCCGTACTTCGTCACCG
>JAWWPH010000555.1:0-9112 GCA_033850875.1 Nocardioidaceae bacterium
CGGCGGGCCTGAACGCCGCAGCGCGGAGAGCACGTCGAACTCCGACGCCTCCAGGCCGCGCTCGGCGAACGCCTGCCTGCGGGCAAGGTCGAGGTGCCGGGCGAGCCGGGTGACCCGACTCAGGACCTGCATCGGCGCGACGTCGAGGTCCGGGCGCTCCCGGCCCCACGCATCGACCAGGCGGTCGACCTCGTCCGCCGGGGGAGAAGCCATGCCCTCAACTGTATTTCGTCAAGACTCTTGACGTGAAGATACCTCTCGGCCAGTCTTTTATCTTGACATCAAGATACCTGTGCTCCACCGGACGGAGATGTGACGCGATGGCCGACTGGGACCCGACGACCTACCTGCAGTTCGCCGACGAGCGCTCCAGGCCGTTCCTCGAGCTGACGGCTCGCGTAGCCGCACCGGCTCCGGCGACCGTCGTCGACCTCGGCTGCGGGCCCGGTCGGCTCACCGCGGGCCTGGCTACCCGCTGGCCGACCGCCTCGATCGAGGGCATCGACTCGTCGGCGGCGATGATCGAGGCAGCAGAGGAGTACGCCTCGGATCAGGTGCGCTTCCGCCTGGCCGACATCGCCGACTGGCGCCCGGACCGAGCCGTCGACGTGATCGTCAGCAACGCGACCCTGCAGTGGGTGTCCGGCCACCGCGACCTCCTGCCGCTGCTGGTGGCGTCGCTGGCGGACGGCGGCGAGCTGGCCTTCCAGGTGCCGGGCAACTTCGGCGAGCCGAGCCACGTCCTGCTGCACGAGCTCGCGGCCGACCCGCGCTTCGCCGCGTCGACGCGTGGCCTGCCCCGCCCGGAGGCGTTCGACGCCGCCACCTACCTCGCTGACCTGGCCGCGCTCGGCTGCCGGGTCGACGCCTGGGAGACGACGTACCTCCACGTGCTTCCCGGTCCCGATCCGGTGTTCCGCTGGATCTCGGGCACGGGGGCGCGGCCCGTGCTGCAGGCGCTGCCCGATGCAGCGCGCGAGGAGTTCGTCGCCGAGTACAAGGAGCAGCTGCGCGACGCGTACCCCGAGCAGCCGTTCGGGACCGTTCTGCCGTTCCGCCGCATCTTCGTCGTCGCCCAGCGGGAGGTGTCGTGATCGCCCTGCACCACGTCCAGGTCGGCTGCCCACCGTCAGGAGAGCCTGCTGTCCGACGCTTCTACGGCGACGTAGTCGGGCTGCACGAGGTGGCCAAGCCACCGGTGCTCGCCGCGCGCGGCGGCGTGTGGTTCCGTGGCGACGCGTACGAGCTCCATGTCGGGGTCGAGGCGGACTTCCGGCCGGCGCGCAAGGCGCATCCGGCCTTCGCGGTCGACGACATCGAAGCGGTCGCCACGAGACTGGCGGCGGCCGGCTGCCCGGTCGTGTGGGACGACGACCTCCCAGGTTACCGGCGCTTCTACACCGCCGACCCCCATGGCAACCGGGTCGAGATCCTCGCGTCCGCCTAGAGTCGTCCAATGTCACCTTCCGCCGCCCTCGGCGAGTTCATCGCGGGTCTGCCCAAGGCGGAGCTGCACGTCCACCACGTCGGCTCGGCCTCACCGCGTATCGTCGCCGAGCTCGCCTCCCGGCATCCCGACACCCCGGTCCCCACGACGCCCGAGCAGGTGGTCGACTACTTCCGGTTCACCGACTTCGCGCACTTCGTGACCGTGTACGTCTCGGTGGTCGACCTGGTGCGTACGCCCGAGGACGTCCGGATGCTCACCTACGAGATCGCCCGGGAGATGGCGGCTCAGCAGATCCGGTACGCCGAGCTGACCTGCTCGCCGTACACGTCGGTGCTCGCCGGTGTCCCGGCACCGGCCTTCTGCGAGGCCATCGAGGACGCGCGCTCGGCCGCCGAGCGCGACTTCGGTCTGGTGCTGCGGTGGTGCTTCGACATCCCGGGCGAGCTGGGCATCCCCGCCGCGCGGGAGACACTGCGCATCGCGACCGAGCTCGCCCCCGACGGGCTCGTGTCCTTCGGGCTGGGCGGGCCGGAGATCGGCGTGCCGCGTCCGCAGTTCAAGGAGTACTTCGACCGGGCGCGGGCAGAAGGACTGCGGTCGGTTCCGCACGCCGGCGAGACGACGGGGCCGCAGACCATCTGGGACGCCCTGAACGAGCTCGGGGCCGAGCGGATCGGGCACGGGACCTCCGCGACCGCCGACCCTCGACTGCTCGAGCACCTCGTCTCGGAGCAGGTCCCGCTCGAGGTGTGCCCCACGTCCAACATCGCGACCGGAGCGGTGAAGGTCCTCGCCGACCACCCGATCATCGCGATGTACGAGGCGGGGGTGGCGGTCACGGTGAACTCCGACGACCCACCCATGTTCAACACGACGCTCAACCGGGAGTACGAGGTCGCCGCCGACCTACTGCGACTGGACCGGGCCGGGGTGGCGGAGCTTGCCGCTGTCGCGGTCCGGGCGAGCTTCGCCCCGGCCGAGGTGAAGACGCGGGTGCTCGCCGAGATCGACGAGCACCTCAGTCGTGCCGGGTCCTGAGCTCTGGTGCCTTCTCGAGACCGGACAGGCCGTTCCACGCCAGGTTGACGAGGTGGGCGGCGACGTCGGACTTGGCGGCCTTGCGGGCGTTGAGCCACCACTGGCCGGTCGTCCCGACCATGCCGACGAGCATCTGCGCGTACATCGGGGCGTACTCCGCGTCGAGCCCGCGGTTGCGGAACTCGGCCTCCAGGATGTACTCGACGCGTGACGCGATGTCGCCGATGATCGACCCGAAGGAGCCGGAGTCCGACCCCAGAGGTGAGTCCCGGACCAGGATCCGGAAGCCGTCGGACGAGGAGTCGATGTAGTCGAGCAGTGCGAAGGTGGCTTGCTCGAGGAGCTCACGCGGACGTCCGGCGGTGAGTGAGGAGCGCATCATCGACAGCAGCGTGCGGACCTCACGGTCGACGACGACGGCGTACAGCCCCTCCTTGCCGCCGAAGTGCTCGTAGACGATCGGCTTGGAGACGCCGGCGCGGGTCGCGATCTCCTCGATCGACGCGCCCTCGAAGCCGCGCTCGGCGAAGAGGGCTCTGGCGATCTCGAGCAGCTGCTCGCGCCGCTCGGCGCTCGTCATCCGGTGCCGCTGGGGTCGTTTGGTCCTGGCGTCGCTCACGACGCCGACTCGACGGTGACCGGGCCGGTCAGGAGCTCACCGGCGAGACGCGCTTGGCCTCGAGCCTGTCCTTGACCGGCCACCTCACGGCCGAGACCCAGCCGAGCTTCTCCATCAGCCAGATGATGCGGGCCGAGGTGTCGATCTGGCCCCGGAGGACTCCGTGGCGTGCGCACGTCGGGTCGCTGTGGTGCAGGTTGTGCCACGACTCGCCCATCGAGGGGATCGCCAGCCACCAGACGTTGCCCGACTTGTCGCGGGACTTGAAGGGACGCTGTCCGACCGCGTGGCAGATGGAGTTGATGGACCACGTGACATGGTGCAGCAGCCCGACGCGGACCAGCGAGCCCCAGAAGAAGGCCGTCGCCGCGCCCTGCCAGGACATCGACCAGACCCCGCCGACCACCAGCGGAAGGGCCAGCGACACGGCGACCAGCCATGGGAAGGCGCGTGACACGCGGACGATGTCGTGGTCCTTCAGCAGGTCGGGGGCGTACTGGCGCTGGGAGGTCTGCTCGGCGTCGAACAGCCACCCCATGTGGGCGAAGAACAGGCCCTTCATCAGTGCCGGGACCGTCTCCCCGTAGCGCCAGGGGGAGTGCGGGTCGCCGTCACGGTCGGAGAACTTGTGGTGCTTGCGGTGGTCGGCCACCCAGCGGATGACCGGGCCCTGGATCGCCATCGAGCCGGCGACGGCGAGTGTCACCTTGAGGGCGCGGTTGGGCTTGAAGGACTTGTGGGTGAAGAAGCGGTGGAAGCCGACGGTGATCCCGTGGCCGGTGATCGCGTACATCACGACAGCGATCACCACGTCCCGCCAGCCCAGCCAGCCGCCCCAGGCGATGGGCACGGCGGCGACTATCGCGAGGAACGGCAGCACGATGAAGACACCCAGCGCGATGCGCTCCGCCCGGGACTGGACATCGCCGCCCAGCGTGCCGAGGACCTGCGATGCCGGGTCGGGGATCGGGGCGGCGTCTACTGCCGTGGCTGGCGTCATTCAGTGTCTCCAAGTGGCGAGCGGGACGGTTACTTACTCGAGCGTAACCTACGGTTACGTAACTGGAAAGCAATGCCGGCCCGCCCCGGCATGTCGTCGGCGTGTCCGGCGAGCCGCCCGGGCCCGGAAGACCCTGTGGCAGACTGGGGCCACGCAGGGGTGCGCCGTCCTGGAGCACGCCACGCAATCCCCTGTGGGGTAACCCGGCAGCCCGCAAGCCTTTGAAGCTTGAGGTCCTGGATCGAAGCCAGGCGGGGGAGCGCAACCGCGAGGAGCGTAGGTGACACCAGTCCACCCGGCAGCCGTCATCGTATTGGCGGCGGGGGGTGGGACCCGGATGCGGTCGGCGACCCCGAAGGTCCTGCACGCCATCGGCGGGAGGAGCCTGCTCGACCACTGCCTGGTCGCGGCCCGCGGGCTCGAGCCCGATCGGCTGGCCGTCGTCGTCGGCCACGGTCGCGACCAGGTCGAGCCGCACCTCGGCGAGGTCGAGCCCAGCGTCACGGTCGTGGTCCAGGAGCGCCAGCTCGGTACGGGCCACGCGGTGCAGGTGGCCCTGGAGGCGCTGCCCCCGCTCGACCACGGCGTGGTCGTGGTGACCTACGGAGACGTCCCGCTGCAGACGACCTCGATGCTGGCCGGTCTGGTCGATGCTCACGTCGCCGCCGGCAACGCGGTCACCATCCTCACCGCCTCGCTCCCGGACCCCTTCGGGTACGGCCGCGTGGTGCGAGACCCCTCCGGCGCCGTTGTCGCAGTGGTGGAGGAGAAGGACGCGACCGAGTCCGAGCGGGCGATCCGGGAGGTCAACTCCGGCATCTTCGCGTTCGACGGGGCGGTGCTGCGCAGCCTGCTCCACCAGGTCGGCAAAGACAACGCGGCGGGTGAGGTGTACCTCACCGACGTCGTGGCGCTCGCCCGTGCGGATGGCCACCGGGTCGGAGCGCAGGTCACCGACGACCAGTGGCAGATCGAGGGCGCCAACACCCGCTCCCAGCTGTCCGCCCTGGGTCGTGAGCTCAACCGCAGAGTGCTGGAGCACTGGATGGACGCCGGGGTCGAGGTGGTCGACCCGCTCACGACGTGGGTCGACGTGACCGTACAGCTGGCGCCCGACGTGTCGCTCAAGCCGGGCGTGCAGCTGCACGGCTCCACCCGGGTGGACACCGGTGCCGTGATCGGCCCCGACACGACGTTGACCGACGTCGAGGTCGGGGCCGATTCTCTGGTGGTGCGCACGCACGGCTCGGAGGCGGTACTGGGGCCGGGGTCGACGGTGGGACCGTTCGCCTACCTGCGTCCGGGGACCGTGCTCGGGTCGGCAGGGAAGATCGGCACCTTCGTGGAGACGAAGAACGCGGTGATCGGTACCGGCGCGAAGGTTCCCCATCTGTCCTATGTCGGCGACGCCGAGATCGGGGAGGGGACCAACATCGGGGCCGGGACGATCTTCGCCAACTACGACGGGGTCTCGAAGAGCCGCACCACCGTCGGAAAGCACTGCAAGACGGGGTCGGACAACGTGTTCGTCGCCCCGGTGGTGATCGGTGACGGCGCGGCCACCGGTGCCGGCACTGTCGTGCGGCGCAATGTGCCGCCCGGCGCCCTGGCGGTGAGCAGTGGCCCCCAGCGACATCTCGACGGTTGGGTAGCGCGCAAGCGGCCCGGCAGCGCAGCGGCACATGCCGCAGAAACCGCCCTTGACGAGGAGGCATCTGAGTGACCGGTCTCAAGCGCACCACCGAGAAGAACCTGATGCTGTTCGCCGGGCGGGCTCACCCCAACCTGGCGGACGAGGTCGCGACCCTGCTCGGCACCGCGCTCGTCCCCACCACGCACCGCGACTTCGCCAACAGCGAGTACTACGTGCGCTACCAGGAGTCGGTGCGCGGCAGCGACGCGTTCGTGATCCAGAGCCACTGCGCGCCGGTGAACGAGTGGATCATGGAGCAGCTGATCATGGTCGACGCACTGAAGCGGGCGTCGGCGAAGCGGATCACGGTCGTGCTCCCCAACTACGGGTACGCCCGTCAGGACAAGAAGAGCCGGGGACGAGAGCCCATCTCCGCCCGGCTGATGGCCGACCTGTACAAGACGGCCGGAGCCAACCGGCTCATCTGCGTCGACCTCCACACGGCGCAGATCCAGGGCTTCTTCGACGGCCCGGTCGACCACTTGATGGCGCTGCCGATCCTGTCGGAGTACGTCGACCAGCGCTATGGCCAGGAGAAGCTGGCCGTGGTGTCCCCGGACGCCGGCCGGATCAGGGTCGCCGAGCAGTGGTCGGAACGTCTCGACGGAGCCCCGTTGGCGTTCATTCACAAGACCCGCGACGTCACCAAGGCCAACGAGTCGGTCGCGAACCGGGTCGTCGGTGAGGTCCGGGGGCGGGTGTGCGTGCTGGTCGACGACATGATCGACACCGGCGGCACCATCGTGAAGGCGGCCGAGGCGCTGATGGACGCGGGCGCCTCCGACGTGGTGATCGCCGCGACCCACGCGATCCTGTCCGGGCCGGCGGTGGACCGGCTGAAGAACTGCCGTGCCGCCGAGATCATCGTGACGAACACGTTGCCCATCGCCGCGGACCGCAAGTTCGACAAGCTGACCACGCTGTCGATCGCGCCTTTGATCAGCCGGGCCATCCGAGAGGTCTTCGAGGACGGCTCGGTGACGAGCCTCTTCGAGGGCAGGGCCTGAGGCGAGATTTCGTCCCGACCCACCGGAGCGGCTAAGATCGCCAGGTTGCCTTGGCGAGGGAGCAGCCGCTCCGTGATCGACGCGGGAGATGCTGTGTACGACGTGTCGGCAACACCGGATGTCGCCGTTGTGCGAAGTGCTTCAAGGAGTTAGGTCCCGTGTCTTCAGAAGTCAAGATCCACGCCGAGCCGCGTACGTCGTTCGGCAAGGGTGCGGCGCGCCGTATCCGCCGAGACAACAAGGTGCCCGCCGTGCTGTACGGTCACGGCTCCGACCCCGTGCACGTCACCCTGCCCGGGCACGACCTCATGCTCGCACTGAAGACCGCCAACGCACTGCTGTCGATCGAGATCGACGGCACCAGCCAGCTGGCGCTGCCGAAGCAGGTGCAACGCGACCCCATCAAGGGCTTCATCGAGCACGCCGACCTGATCTTGGTCCGGCGCGGTGAGAAGGTCACCGTCGACGTACGCGTCCTCGTGGTCGGGGAAGCCGCTCCGGAGACGCTGGTGTCCGTCGAGCACAACACGGTGCCGATCGAGGCAGAGGCGACCCACCTCCCCGAGGCGATCGAGGTGGACGTGGAGGGCCTGGAGGCCGGCACGCAGATCCTCGCCCGCGAGCTGAAGCTGCCATCTGGCTCCACGTTGAGCCTTGACGAGGACGCCCTCATCGTGAACATCTCCGCGGCGCAGACCGCCGAGGAGCTCGAGGCCGACATCGCCGAGGCCGAGGCCGACCTGGGCGTCGAGCACGACCAGTCCGATGCGGAGATCGCCGAAGAGGAGGCCGCCGACGAGGCGCCGGCCGAGGACACCGAAGGCTCCACCGAGGAGTGATTCTCCGCTGGTTGCGGAGGTCACCGGCCGCGATGGCGGACTACGACGGGTGGGTTGTCGTCGGGCTCGGCAACCCCGGCAGCTCCTACGAGGGGACCCGCCACAACCTCGGCTATCTCGTGTGCGACGAGCTGGCGAGGCGGATGTCGGGGCGCTGGAAGTCCGCCCGGACGGGCCGCGCGAGCGTGGTCGAGGGCCGGTTGGCCGGCGTTCCAGGTGTGCGCGCCGTACTGGGGCGGGCCCGCACCTACATGAACGAGTCCGGCGGCCCGGTCGCGGGTCTGCTCGGCTTCTACAAGGTCGCGCCTGATCGCCTGGTGGTGGTGCACGACGAGATCGACCTGCCCTTCGGTGACCTCCGGGTCAAGTTCGGTGGCGGAGACAACGGTCACAACGGCCTCAAGTCGATCCGGCGCTCCCTCGGCACCGGGGACTTCTACCGGGTCCGGCTGGGTGTCGGCCGTCCGCCCGGTCGCCAGGACGCCGCGGCGTACCTGTTGACGCACTTCAGCTCCACCGAGCGGCGTGAGCTCGACGTGCACGTGCAACGCGCGGCCGACGCCGTCGAGTCGCTGGTGACCGAGGGGCTCCAACGCACCCAGAACCTGTTCAACAGCTGACGGGCGACGGGCCGTCCCCGGGGTATGGCAGAGTTGACACAGTGACTGACTCTGCTCTCCCCGAGGCGCCGGACCAGGTCGTGCGAGACGACCACCAGCTCGCCGCCTGGGCCGCGACCGTTGCCGGTCGCCGCCTGGAGGACCTGCGCGGCCAGGGGCTCGAGGGCAGGGCACTCAAGGATGCCGGCGACGCCCTCGGCCACCGGATCCTGATGCAGCTGCTCGCGCGGTACCGGCCCGACGACGCCGTCCTCAGCGAGGAGGGCAAGGACGACAAGGCGCGCCTCACCAGCGACCGGGTCTGGATCGTCGACCCCCTCGACGGCACGCGTGAGTACTCCGAGCCTCCGAGGGACGACTGGGCCGTGCACGTAGCGCTGTGGCGAGACGGCGACCTCGTCGCCGGCGCCGTCGCACAGCCCGGGATGTCGGCCACCTTCAGCACCGCAGACCCACCCGTGGTGCCGCCCCGATCCAGCGTGAGGCCCCGCATCGCGGTCAGCCGGACCCGACCGCCCGAGTTCGTACACGCGCTCGCCGAGTCCATCGACGCCGAGCTCGTCGCGATGGGGTCCGCCGGCGCGAAGGTCATCTCGGTCGTGCGTGACGTCACCGACATCTACGTGCACGCGGGCGGTCAGTACGAGTGGGACTCCGCGGCACCTGTCGCCGTGGCCCGTGCGGCGGGACTGTTCACCAGCAGAGCCGACGGCGCCCCGCTCGCCTACAACCAGGAGGACGTCTGGCTGCCGGACCTGCTGGTCTGCCGGCCGGAGCTCGCCGACCAGGTGAGCGGCTTCGTGCGCGACTACTGGGCCACCTCCTAGCGTTCGGCAGCCACGTCTC
>JAWWPH010000024.1:0-2942 GCA_033850875.1 Nocardioidaceae bacterium
ATGCACCGGAACCCATCCCACTTGGGCTCGTACGATGCCCCGGGTGGGATCGTCGGGACCGACTTCGCCAGCATCGGCGCGACCGGCGGCATCACGGGCAGCTTCATCGGATCATTGTCGCCTATCCGCGGCAGCAGAGCTCTCGACCCCGCGTGAGCCGGAAGGGCCGGGCGCGTCGGGGTAGGAGCATGGACGCACGACGCGTCCCGGGCCCGCTCGCGTCCGCCTCGACGAGACGGCGCAGCCGGGCGTCGGATAGTGGGCGCTTTCGCTGCACCACTCGCTCGTAGCCCGAGCGCCGGCGGCCGGATCGCCCGACCGGGTCCTGCACCACGGTCAGCTCGAAGAAGCGGTTCGATACCGCCTCGATGAGACCCTGCTGTGGAACGATGATGGACAGGGCTACGGAAGGAGCGCCATGTACAACGTGATCGTCCTGGCCGAGCAGGTGATGACACCGGGCGACGCGGCCGAGGTCGTCTCCCTGCATGCAGGCATCGAGGACCAGAAGCATTACCACGTCCTCATCCCCTGCGACAACGCCCAGGTCAGGGTCGAGACGGCGCTGGGCTCGCTCGGGGCCAGTGACACCTGGGTGTCGCCTGTTGTCGATCCCGACGGGTTCGACACGCGCGAGGTGCAGGCCCAGCTGGACTCCGACGCGCAGACGGCCGTGACCGCCAGCGTGGCCGCACTCCAGGCCCTGGGACACCAGGCAAGCGGCCAGTTCAGCTCCGACGACCCGCTCGATACCCTCGATGCGGTCGTGGCGGAGCATCATGCCGACGAGGTCATCGTGATGACCCGGCCACACGTCGTACAGGAGTTCTTCCACCTCGACTGGACGTCCAAGGCACGTCGTCGGCTCGGCGTGCCCGTCCTGCATCTGGTCGAGCACGAGACCCTCGACGCGGAAGCCGCCAACGGCCAGGGCATCACCGGAATGTAGCCGAGGGGTTCCCCAAGCGCGTGAAGGGTCAGCGGCTGGACGATTCCATCTGATCTTGTCAGGCTGACACCAGAGCGGCGTCTCTCTTTACGGGGTTGACGTTTCGCGCAACGCGTGGTTTCGCGACCTTGACGCCCGGTGACGGGCACGGGATGCTTCGGCCACCATGACAGACGACGTAAAGGTCCAACAGGCGGCGATGTGGGGCTCCGCGCCCTTCGAGAACATCGCGCGAAACCTCGACTCGATGCACCGCACGATCGTCGACGCTCTCGGCGGGGGTGCCGGCAAGCGCTGGCTGGACATCGGCTGCGGCACAGGCGAGCTGGCCCGCCTGGCCGCTGCCACCGGCGCCGACGTCACCGGCTGCGACCTGTCCCCCGCGCTCATCGAGACGGCACGTCGACAGGCTCGGGAATGGGGAATCACGGCAGCGTTCGATGTGGCCGACTGTGAGAGCCTGCCCTACCCGGACGCCTCGTTCGACCTCCTCTCGTCGTCGGTGGGCGCCATCTTCGCGCCGGCGCACGAGGCAGTGGGATCGGAGATGGCGCGAGTGTGCCGCCCCGGCGGCCGGCTGGCCATGACCGTCTGGGTACGCACCGGGCACATCGCGGCGTTCTTCGACCTGATCGACGAATACGCGCCGCCTCGCCCGCCGGGTGGTGCCGACCCGATGGACTGGTCCGGGCTCGGGCATGCCGAGGCTGTGCTGCCGGCCTTCGAGGTGACCACGTCGTCGCATGACGCGACCTGGGCGGCGCCGTCGGCCGAGTCGATGGTCGACGACTTCGCGACGAGCTTCGGCCCGATGAAGTCTCTGCTCACCGCACTCCCCCAGGAGCGGGCAGGCGACCTCCTGGAGCGGTTGCGGGAACACTTCGAGACCTACCGTCACGGCGACGGGATCGTCATGGCCCGGCCGTACGTGCTGCTCGAAGGGGTCCGTCGCAGCTGAGGATGTGGCCGCCTCGGCGACCGCAGCTCGCGCCGCCGCGAAGGGTGGAGGCCCCGCCAACAAGTCAGCTGACCGCCGCCCAGGGGGTGAGCTCGGCTGCGGCGAGGCGCCGGATGAGGGAGCGACGCCTCTGGTGCGCATGAGTGTGCGGCGAACGGGCACTCATCTGTCGTACGGACGAGACGAGGAGACCAATGAGCGAGAACGTCGGCCCGACAGAGAACTACCACGGCTACAGCGTCGACGACGAGGACCAGCCGCAGTCGACCGGCGACAGCCTCGTCGACAACCGGGGACTCGACGAACCCCTCGACGAGGGCTTCTCGCCCCCGGAGAAGTGGTCTGCCGCCCAGGGCTTCGGCAACACACCGCTCGAGGAGGAGCTCGGCGAGACGCTCGACCAGCGGCTCGCGCAGGAGGAGCCGGAGCCCGACCCGTACGAGCTCGCGGCCTCGGACAACGAGGACGTCGGCGGCGAGGTGGGGGACGAGCGTTCCGGCCGCCTGGTGGCCGACGACGAAGGCATCATGGCGGACTCCGAGAGTGAACTCGTCGCCCACGACGTCGGCATAGACGGAGCCGCAGCGAGCGCCGAGGAAGCGGCCGTACACGTCATCGACGAGTAGCTACCGACGAACCCACGCCCTGCACGAGTCGCACGGGGTCTCGCCACCAGTACCCCCTTTGCCGAAGCACCGGTACCCGCACCCACCCGCACCCATAACGAGGAGATGAGCATGTCCGACGACCGACCGAGCCTGCAGGACCCCCAGTCGACGCATACCCAGCCCGACACCGAGGGCGAGCAGCTTCCGCCTCCCGGCCATGAGGAGTCCGTCACGGAGTCGATGGGCGAAGAGCCAGACCACGGCGAGGAGACCTATCGCGGCACCGGCAGGCTCAAGGACCGCGTCGCCGTCCTGACCGGCGGCGACTCCGGGATAGGCCGCGCGGTGGCGGTGGCGTTCGCCCGCGAAGGCGCCGACCTGCTGATCTCGTACCTTCCCGGCGAGGACGACGACGCGAAGGAGACCG
>JAWWPH010000047.1:0-2738 GCA_033850875.1 Nocardioidaceae bacterium
CGATGGCGATGGGCGCCACGACCTACGAGTGGGTGCTGGACCGCCACGACATGCTGGAGAACCCTCAGCAGTGGCGCGACTTCTACGGCGATCGGCCCGCGTGGGTCTTCTCCCATCGCGACCTGCCGCCGATCCCGACTGTCGACATCCGGATCGTCTCCGGCGACGTGCGTCCCGTCTACGACGACATGGTGGCGGCGGCGATGCCCGACAAGAACATCTGGCTCCTCGGCGGTGGCGACCTGGTCGGCCAGTTCGACGACGCCGGCCTGCTCGACGAGGTCTGGCTAGGCATGCGGCCGGTGTTCCTCGGGGCCGGAGCCCCGTTGCTGCCGCGCCGGATCACCACGAAACGACTCACCCTGCGCGAGGTCCGGCACTCCGGCCAGGACCTGAAGCTGATCCTCGACGTCTCTCGTCACCCCTGAGCGCTGGTTTACTGACACAAACGCCGGCACTTCCTCGGTCAAGGCGGGCGATCCGCACTGGTTGGAGAGTCGCAGGTGGAAATCTTCGAGTTCGGCGACCAGCGACGGCCGACCATCATGCTGCTGCACGGTGTCGGCAGCGGTCCTTCCGCGTGGCAGCCGCAGATCGGCGCGCTCTGCGACCGCTTCCATCTTGCCGTCCCCGACGTGCTGGGTGCACCTGGGGCGTCGGAGACGTTCACCTTTCCGGAGGTGTGCGGGACGCTCGCTGACTGGATGCGCGCACGCCCGACCGGGCCCGTACACCTCGTCGGGCTGTCGCTCGGCGCGATGATCGCCGTCCGCCTGGCCGCGGACCATCCTGACGTGACCGCGTCGCTGATCATCTCCGGCGCCCAGCTCAAGCCGCCCAGGCTCCTCATGACCATTCAACGCGCCGTCATGGCGGTACTTCCAGCCCGGCTCCTGGGCGCCACCTCAACACAGGAGAAGCGACGTCTCGTGTCCGTCATCGAAAGCGTGAGTCACGTCGACCTGCGCGCTGATGCCATCCGGGTCCAGGCTCGAACACTCGTACTGTGCGGCGCCCGGGACCGCTTCAACCTGCCTGCTTCTCGCCTGGCCGCCAGACTCATTCGAGGAGCTCAGCTGCGCGTCATCCCCGGAGCGGGGCACGAATGGAACGTTCAGCTTCCTGAGCTCTTCACGACGACGGTCGAAGTCTTCGTGACGGCCCGCAGGTGACGGTGTGACACCCGGAGCAGCCCATGAGGCGGTGATCGTCAGCCCGCCGGGCTGAGGTCCACCGCCGAGCCGGTGAGGATCGGCGACGGACGGAACCCCTTGACGAGCAGCCAGACACTGAGCGAGAGCTCCCAGATCGCCTCGGGTGCGGTGATCACGACGGGGAATCCCGAGTGGATGTCCCACGCGCCCAGGAGTACGCCGGCACCCGCGACAAGCGCCAGCGGACCGCCGACCAGGCCGATCATCACCATCGGCCGCGGAAGCAGCCTGGATCGCCACATCAAGGAGCCGAGCAGGATCCCGTTGCCGAGGCCGGCACAGAACTGCGGGCCGAGCAGGGCGGTCTGGTCGTGCACGGCGAGCAGACCCCGGGCCACGTCGACCAGGGCTCCACTCGCCCGCCCGGCGTCGGCGAAGTCCTGGCGCAGGCCCACGACCGACATCAGGCTGAGAACCCCGATCAGGATGAGCATCGACTCGACCGTTCGTGAGGCGATGTACCCCAGAGCAATGCTTCGGTTGACCCGTTTCACGATAGGGAAGATGACGACGGCGGTGGCGATGCCCGAGATGGCCAACAAGACCTCCAGCAGGGCTCCCACGCCTACGCGCGTGTCGTGGCCGCTGCCGACCACGTAACCGGGGTGGTTGAGCAAAGGGTCGTAGAACCAGAAAGCGGGGATCGAGAATACGAATGTGCCGAGGAACCAGGCGCCCATGATCCGCGCGGTGCGCTGCTCCGCCACCGTGGGCGCGTACAAACCCTGCCCGGCTCCCCCGCTGCCCGTGGCAGTGACGGACGCCTGGCGTCCTGCCTCGTTGTGAGCTGCACTCATCACGGGCCCCCTTCGCTCGCCGACGGTCGAGAGGACTTCGTCGGCAGCGGACGCGACATCTTGCAAGCGTAAGAGCCGGTGGCGCAATTGCCGCGACCTTCGCCACACGCGGCAGCAGGAATGTCGCTGAGCGAACCCCCTGATATCGCTATGCCGTCGATGGGCGGGGGGTAAGGAATTCGTCATCGTGCCGGCCAGCGGTCCCTCGAAACCCGAGCACAGGCTTGCTCAACGGCGCAGCCTCCGGCACGGTCGCGCGGCCGGCTACCGGACGACGTGGTAGCGCACGTGGGTGGCGAAGGGCGAACTGTACACCTTGGCCACCTCGAGCTCGACGTCCTTGTCGAACCCGTCGAACAGCCGCTTGCCCGCACCGAGGATCACCGGAGCCGTCGAGATGACCAGCTCGTCGACCTTCTCTGCCGCCAGCGCCTGCCGGATGAGATCAGCACCGCCACCGAGGCCGACGTCGCCGTCCCCGGCCGCCTCGGCAGCCTGCGTGAGTGCGGCGTCGAGGTCTGCCACGAACCGGTACCCTGTCTCCGCGGCCGGCTGGTCCGCGGTGCGATGGGTGAGCACGAACAGCGTGCCGGGGAAGGGATTGGTCCCGCCCCAGGCTCCCGATGCGTCGTACATGCCTCTGCCGACCACCCCGGACGCCAACGTCGAGACGAGCTCGTCGTAGAACTCCTTGTCGGGGCCGTGCATGGCGAAGTCGTGGGCGCCG
>JAWWPH010000094.1:0-3373 GCA_033850875.1 Nocardioidaceae bacterium
CAGTCCCCGTTGAGCCAGGTCCGCCGCCTCGGACGAGCCTTCGGGAAGAGGGTCGGTCGCCTCCGGCACGTCGATCGGCGCGTAGTCGGCGACGCCGGCTGCCAGTCGGTCACGCTCGACCATCGCCTCGAGCTCGTCGTCGTCCGGCCTCACCGGCATGCCCCCGTGGACCCGCGGGCGATGCGTCGGCGGTACGTCGAACTCCGGCTCCATCACGTCGTCGAGAGAGTCCTGCTCGTGCTCGCCCGGCTCGGTCATCTGTCTCCTCCTGCGTCGTCACCCTGGGTCGGCGCCGGCAGCGCCGCGTGGTCACCGTCTCGACGGTTTCTTGGTACCCCGTCGGGCCGACGTCAACGCACCACCTCGGGATCGACGGTATCGTCCTCCGGGTGCGGCCGGCGAACATCGTCTACGGCTTGATCGTCTCGAGCTTCTCGGACGCGGGCCTGCGCGGTGTCGAGGAGAAGCTGCCCTATCTGCGCCACCTCGGCGTCACCATGATCTGGCTCTCCCCCATCTTCGAGCACCCGCCGGGCAACTTCGGCTATGCCATGACCGACTACACCCGGGTCGATCCCGAGCACGGCTCGAACGACGACGTGAGCCGACTTGTGCAAGCGGCTCATCGCGAGGGGCTGCGGATCGTCCTCGACTTCGCGCCCAACCACACCTCTGACCAGCACCCCTTGTACCGAGAGGTCACGTCGACCGGAGACGGCTCGGTGTACGCAGACCACTACGCCCGTGACATCGCCGGAACCTACACGCACTACTTCAACTGGACGAACCTGATCAACCTGAACTACGACAACCCCGCGGTCCAGGAGATGGTCGTCGAGGCGATGCGGTACTGGGTCATCGAGCACGACATCGACGGGTACCGGATGGACGCGGCCTGGGGCATCCGGCAGCGGACGCCGCGGTTCTGGCCGGAGTGCCTGCAGCGGCTCCGGGCGAGCAAACCCGACCTCTTCCTGCTCGCTGAGGCGAGCACGCTGGACCCGTACTACCAGCAGGCTGGGTTCGACTCTGCGTACGACTGGACGAACCACCTCGGCACCTGGGCCTGGGGGCACGCGTTCACCGACACGAAGGGCTCCGCCCGCGACCTGCGGTACCACCTGGAGAGGTCGACTGCCAACGGCGACGTCTTCCGGTTCCTCAACAACAACGACACCGGGCCGCGTTTCATCACCCGCCACGGACCCGAGCTCACCCGGGTCGCCACAGCCGTCCTCCTGACGCTGCCGGGTACCCCGTGTCTGTACATGGGTGACGAGGTGGGACTGGAGTTCACCCCGTACCGCGACCGCGGCCCGGTCACCTGGTCGGCCGACCACCCCGACCTGTTCGACTTCCACCGCCGCCTGATCGCCCTGCGCACCCGGCACCGCCTCGACGCCGGCCCGTTGACGCTCATCGACAACGACCGACCCGACCACTGCCTGAGCTATAGCCGGCCGGGTGCGGACGGACGGCCGATCGTCTGCGTGTTCAACTTCGGCCCGGACGCCGAGGTCGCCGTCGCCCTCGGATCGGGGCTCACCTGCGACGCCGTCGATGTGTGGAACGGCCGCGTAGCGCGGGTCGACGACGGTGTCACACGCGTTGCGCTGCCGCACAACGACTTCGCGATCCTCGCGCTCGGGCACTGACCGGTCAGTACCGCCTCCCGCCCTGGCGGCTTCCGGGTGCGTGATTCAGGAGCGGCGGCGGCGCTTGGCCAGTGCCTTCACGCCCGTGTAGGCGAGGCCACCGGCGGCGACCCAGGGTGCCGCGACGATGACAGGGTCGATCGCCTGGTGCCTGACGTCGGTACGCCGCTGGCCGAAGCGCGAGGCGATGCCATGGCGCGAGAACTCGCTGAGCACGCCGGTCTCGGTAATCGGGTTGTCTGGGTGCAAGGTGGCAAAGGAGGCGACCGCGCTCTCCACGGCGTCGACCCGGTCCGCTGCGATGAGTATCAGCCAGTGCGCGGCGCGGCCCTCGCTGTACCTCTTGTACGCGAGCCTGCGCATCGCGCCGGACAGGCCCTTCGGCGGGCAGGAGGTACCGAAGACGGGGGTGAGGAACTTGTGCTCGATCGACCGCTCCCGGGGCCACTTCTGCGGTTGGCGCTCGGGGAAGTCCCAGTGGGCTCCGCTGAGGTCCGGGTCGAACTGCAGCCTGGGTACGGCCGGTCGGTCGCGCGGGTCCAGGTCGACACCCCATCCGGGGATGCGCGCGCGCAGCTCGTCGGGCGACTCCGCGAGCGGCGGCTTCTCAGGTGTGTACGCCATGGTCGGTCCTTCGGTCAGTTGGCGCTGGGGATCACGAGCGGCTTGATGCATCCGTCGAGCTTGGCGGAGAAGATGTGGTACCCCTCCGCGATGTGCTCGAGCGGGATCCGGTGCGTGACGATGTCGCTCGGCTTGAGGTAGCCGTTCCGGACGTGCTCGAAGAGCCGCGGCCACTGGCGTTTGACGGGGCACTGGTTCATGTTGAGAGTGAGTCCCTTGTTCATGGCGTCACCGAACTTCACCGCGCTGAACATGGGCCCGTAGGCACCCATCACCGAGATCGTGCCGCCCTTGCGGACCGAGTCGATGGCCCAGTTGAGCGCAACGGGTGACCCGCCCTGCAGCTTCAGCTTGGCCGACGTGATGTGCTGAAGGAGGTTGCCGTCGGCCTCGGCGCCTACCGCGTCGATGGCCACGTCGGCGCCGAGGTAGTCAGTGGTCTTCTTCATCGTCATCACGATGTCGTCGTGCTCGGTGAAGTTGTAGGTCTCGGCGTGGGCGAAGCTGCGCGCCTTTTCCAGTCTGTACTCCAAGTGGTCGATGACGATGACGCGCCCGGCTCCCATCAGCCAGGCCGACTTCGCCGCGAACAGTCCGACCGGGCCGGCGCCGAACACGACGACCACGTCGCCCTCGACGATGTCGCCGAGCTGTGCCCCGAAGTAGCCGGTTGCCAGCGCGTCGGTGAGGAGAACGGCGTCCTCGTCCTCCATCCAGTCCGGGATGAGGCTCGGCCCGACATCAGCGAACGGGACCCGCACGAACTCTGACTGGCCCCCGTCGTAGCCCCCACAGGTGGAGGAGTACCCGTAGATGCCGCCGACGGCCGTCGCGTTCGGGTTCACGTTGTGGCAGTTCGAGTACAGGCCGCGGGCGCAGAAGTAGCACGAGCCGCAGAAGACGTTGAACGGCACCATCACCCGGTCACCCGGCTTGAGCCGCTGCACCGACGAGCCGACCTGCTCGACCACGCCGATGAACTCGTGGCCGAAGGTCATGCCGACCCGGGTATCGGGCATCATGCCGTGGTACAGGTGCAGGTCCGATCCACAGATGGCAGCCATCGTCACCCGTACGATCGCGTCGTTCGGGTG
>JAWWPH010000097.1:0-3732 GCA_033850875.1 Nocardioidaceae bacterium
TGCGCGCGGCCGTGGCACCGACTGCAGCTAGGCGCTCGGCGACTGCGCGGACTGGCGCCGCGTGCGCCAAGTGGGCACGGTCACGTAGACGGCGCCGTCGATCACTGTCACCGGGAAGCGGCGGAGATTCGGAACTGCGCCGAAGAGCGGCTTGCCGGTCAGGAGGTCGAACTCCCAGCCGTGCCAGGGGCAGGCGAGGATCTCGCCGTCGCGGCCCCACCGGTACTCGCCGGGGGGAGACGGAAGCGTGGTACCTCCGACCCGTCCGAGGCAGACCGGGCCGAGCTCGTGGGGGCAGACGTTGAGGACCGCGAGGAACTCGCCATTGACGTTGAAGACGCCGATCGATTGTCCTTCGAGCTCGACGATGACCCGGGAGCCCGGTGGGAGATCTTCGACGCGGGCAACCTCCCAGCTGTCGGAAGGTGCTCCCTCAGCCATTCGGCTGGCGGGCAGCTGGCGCGCCGGCGGGCGTGGCTGCCGACGGGAGGCGGTAGAGCGCGCGGGCCGTCTCGCTCAGCACATTCGGGCGCAGTGACGGCACGAAACGACGGGCGGCGAAGTCGGGGGTGTCTCCGTCCCAGTGCGGGTAGTCGCTGGAGAACATCAGCATGTGCTCGGCGTCGAACATCTCGACGATGGCCTTGAAGTGGGCCGGGTGCTCGGGCTCCTCCAACGGCTGCGTTGTCAGCAGGATGTGCTCGGAGACGATCGCGCTCGGTGGTCGCGTCAGCCACGGTGTGGTCTGCCGGAGTCCCTTCCAGTTCTTGTCAAAGCGCCAGAGGATAGGAGGGAGCCACGACACGCCACCCTCGACGAGGACCACCTTCAGCGACGGGAACTTCACGAAGACGCCCTCGGTCACCAGGCTGATGAGATGGGCGATGTAGCTCGCGACGAGACCGGTGTGCCACTCGAAGTAGCTGGTCGGGTAACCGGCGGCCGTAGGGGGACCGGACAGTCCGACGCCCTCGGACCCCGCGTGTATGCCGATGGGCAGGCCGTGCTCGGCCGCCGCAGCGTAGATCGGGTGGTAGAAGCGCTGCCCGTACGGGATCCTGGCCGCGCTCGGCAGCAGCACCTGGACGAACCCTGGGTGGTCGCCCAGACGGTGGATCTCCCGCGCCGCGAGCTCCGGGTCCGCCGGCGAGACGACCAGCGACGCGCGCAGCCGCTCGTCGGCCGGTAGCCAGTCCTCCGCCACGATGTCGTTGTAGGCGGAGATCAGCGCTGCCGCGAAGTCCGGCTCCGGCGACAGGCCGGTGTGCATAGCGGTCTCCGGGTTGAGGACGGCGTACTCGACGTCGTACACGTCGAGGAAGTACCGGCCCAGGGTCACCGGGCTCGCCTCGATCCGCTCGCCCTCGGGGGTGACGGCATCCGCTCGCATCACGCCGTTCGGGTTCCAGTACCCCAGGTGGCCGGCTCCGCGGTTACCCGTCGAGAAGCGCCGTCGCCACGGCTCGGGCAGGAAGTCGAGCACGCGCTCGGAGTCCAGGACGGGGTGCACGTCGGTGTCGATGATCGCGGCGTCCATCAGGGCTTCCACCTCCTACATCAGGCCGGTCGACCGGGCCGTGACCGAACCCGCGACCAGTGCGATCATCACCGCACGGAGCAGTCGTCCCCGGGGCGTGAGCACCGGCCAGGACAGGTACGCCAGCCAGCCGATGAACACTGCCACGACGACCAGCGCCGGCACCGCGTACACGAGCGGGGCGGAGAGGCCCACCACCATCAGCAGCAGGATCACCGCCGGGATCGCCCACATGGGCAACCGGGCCATGACCGCGAGCATGCCGCGGCTGGGGCGGCTGACCCGGTCGCGAAGGTCACGGGGCTGAGCGGTGGAGCCCGCCGCTGCACGCCGGGCGGGGTTGCCGGATCGGCGGGCGTCGGGGGGCATCCCGACAGCCTAATCGCTCAGCGGATGTCCAGGAGTCAGCTCGTGGACTATTGACAAGAGGCCATGTACAACTACTCTTGTCGAATGGCAGAGAACAGAAACAGCCCGGATCCCGCTTCCCGGCAAGCGACTGTCGAGACGCTCGCCGCTATGACACACCCTGTTCGACGCCGCCTCATCGACCTGCTCAGCGCCGGCGGGCCCGCCACCGTAGGGAGCCTGGCGGACAGGACCGGCCAACGGGTCGGCAGCATCAGCCATCACGTGAAGGTGCTCGCTGCGAACGGCCTCATCGAGGAGGCGCCCGAGCTGGCGCGCGACCGCCGCGAGTCCTGGTGGCGCATCGCGAAGGCATCATGGCGCTGGTCGGTCACCAACTTCGAGGACGACCCTGCCGGTGAGGTCATCGCCAGAGCGGCGGAAGAGCAGACGCTCCGCGCCAACTTCGACAAGGCGAAGAGCTGGTACGACACCCGTGACGAGTACGACCCCGCCTGGGTCGACGCCGCCATCGTCTCCACCTCGTGGCTGAAGGCAACACCGGACGAGCTCGCCGACCTCAACAACCGGATCCAGTCACTGCTCCACGACTTCGTCACCGAGCAGGCCCAGACGCCGGACGTCGAACGCGAGAGCGTCTACCTCTTCAGCTACGGCATGCCGGTGAAGCCGTGAGCACCGAGGCCGCTGCCGCCGAGGCTGCTGGGCGGATCCCGCCGCTGGCTCATGACCGCCGGGTACAGGCGTGGGCGGTCAGCACGGGCATCTCGATGGCCGGTGATGCGGCGTGGACGCTCGGCCTGGCCTGGACCGCGGCATCGGTCGGAGGGGCGCACGGTGCCGGCCTGGTTCTCGGCGTGGGCACCCTTCCGCGCGCACTGCTGACCGTCTTCGGCGGTGCCATCGCCGACCGGGCTGACGCCAGGCGCACGATGGTCGCCTCCAACCTGGCTCGCATCGTCGTGCTGCTCGCCGGCCTTGCCGTGCTGTCGATGTCGGACGTGACGATCCCGCTCCTGGTGGCGATAGCGGTCGTCTTCGGAGCGATCGACGCGCTGTACCGGCCGGCCGCGTCGACGCTCCCGCGCCAGCTGGTGCGGGAGGGCGACCTCGGCGGCGTCGCGGCCATGTTCCAGCTCGCCAACCGGCTCGCCGGATTCGTCGGCGCGCCACTTGGCGGCCTCCTCGTGGCCGTCGGTGGGCTGCGGCTGGTCATGCTGGCCGACATCGCGTCGTTCCTGGTCATCTCCGTCGTCCTCGCCCTCGTGGTCAAGCCACGGTTCGCCCGCCAGCTCAGCGGATCTGCGTCGGTGCGCGCCGACATCGCCGCGGGGCTCGGGTACATCCGGCGCACACCGGCCATTCGTACTCTCGTCCTGGCCCTGTCCGGCCTCAACCTGTTCGTCGGCCCGGTCCTGGCGGTGGGGCTCGTCCTCCGGGCCCGTGGGCAAGGGTGGTCGTCGACGAGCCTCGGTCTCATGGAGGCCACGCTGGCCGTCGCGGCCGCCGTCGCCTCCGCGTACGCCATCTTCTGGCGGCCGGCACGACCGGCCCGCACCGGACTCCTGCTTCTCGTCGCCCAGGCGGCTGCCTGCGTCGCCGTCGGCGTCGCCCCCTACCTCGGGGCATACGGCGCGATGGTCGTCATCGGCGTCACGGCCGGGCTGGCGTCGTCGTTGCTCTCGGGTGTCTTCCAGCGGGCCGTAGACCCGCAGTACCTCGGCAGGACCGGGAGTATCCAGGCCCTCGGCGACGACGCGCTGATGCCGGTCGCGATGGTCGGCTTCGGTGCGCTTGCAGCCGCGACGTCGGTCGCCATCGGCTGC
>JAWWPH010000147.1:0-5385 GCA_033850875.1 Nocardioidaceae bacterium
GTGAGGGTACGGGGCTGTACGTCGTCGTGGCCGAGCGCGGCGACCGCGACGTGCAGGGCGCGGACGAGGTCGAGGCCGTCGGCGTAGTGGTCGGCGAGGTAGCCGCTGACCTGCTCGGCGAGGCCGCCCATGACGGCATAACCGTGCTCGTCGGCGACCGACCCGTCGTAGGTGAGCCGGTAGATCTGGTCGGCGTCGACGGTGTCGCCCACCTCGGCCACGAAGATCTCGACCTCGTAGGGCTTCTCGCCGCCGGAGGAGAAGATCGTCCCCAACGTCTGCGCGTAGGCATTGGCGAGCCCGCGACCGGTGACGTCGCGCCGGTCGTAGGAGTAGCCGCGCATGTCGGCGAGCCGCACGCCGGCGATGCGCAGGTTCTCGAACTCGTTGTAGCGGCCGACAGCGGCGAACGCGAGGCGGTCGTAGATCTCGGAGATCTTGTGCAGCGCTTGCGACTGGTTCTCGGCGACGAACAAGATCCCGTCGGCGAACTGGATGACCACGACGGAACGGCCGCGGGCGATCCCTTTCCGGGCGAAGTCCGCCCGGTCCTTCATCAGCTGCTCGGGAGAGACGTAGAACGGCATCGACATTGGAGGTGGCCTCTCGACTCAGATCAGCGGGGCAGGAGGACCGTCCGGGCGCTGCATCCGGGCGTCGACGACCTCGTCGGCGATGGCTGCGACCTCGGCGTCGGGCAGCCGGGTGTACCCGTCCGACGTGACCACCGCAACGACCGGGAAGATCCGGCGGGTCATGTCGGGACCGCCGGTGGCGGAGTCGTCGTCGGCAGCGTCGTACAGGGCCTGGATCGTCGCCATGGCGCACTCACGGCCGGTGAAGTCGGGGCGGTAGAGCTTCTTCAGGGACCCGCGGGCGAAGAGCGACCCGGAGCCGACGGAGTGGAAGGACTGCTCTTCGTAGCGCCCGCCCGTCACGTCGTAGGAGAAGATCCGGCCCGCGCCGGTATGCAGGTCGTAGCCCGCGAAGAGGGGGACGACGGCCAGGCCCTGCATCGCCATGCCGAGGTTGGACCGGATGAGCGCCGCCAGCCGGTTGGCCTTGCCGTCGAGCGACAGCGGCATGCCTTCGATCTTCTCGTAGTGCTCGAGCTCCACCTGGAACAGCCGGACGAGCTCGATGGAGAGACCGGCCGCGCCGGCGATTCCCACGCACGAGAACTCCTCGGCGGGGAAGACCTTCTCGATGTCACGCTGGGCGATGACGTTGCCCATCGTGGCCCGCCGGTCGCCGGCCATCACCACACCGCCGCTGAAGGTGGCCGCCACGATCGTCGTCCCGTGCGGTGCCTCGAGCGGCGCCGGCCCGCTGGGCACGTTGCGCCGGCCCGGGAGCAGGCCCGGGGAGTGTTCGGCGAGGAAGTCTGTGAACGATGAGTTTCCGGGTGTCATGTAGGCCGCCGGGAGCCGTGACTGCGGCGACGACGTCACTGGCCACCCTTCTGGACGAAGCCGCGCACGAACTCCTCGGCGTTGGACTCGAGCACCTCGTCGATGTCGTCGAGGATCGCGTCGACGTCGTCGTCGAGCTTCTCCTTGCGCTCGGCGACCGTCTCGCTCGGCGCGGACTCGAGCGGCTCGTCCTGCTCGGACGTCTTGCGCGTCGTCTTGTGCTGCTGGCCACCCTCGCGTGCCATCAGCCACCTCCTGCTCGTCACGTCGTGAGCGAAACCCTACCTGGCCGCGACGACACACTCACGCAGTAATGGCCGCGAACAGCTCCTCGGCGGTTCGGCACCGGTCCAGCAGCTCCCCCACGTGCTGGCGCGTCCCGCGCGACGGCTCCATCGTCGGGATGCGTTGCAGCGAGTCGCGCCCGGGAAGGTCGAAGATGACCGAGTCCCACGACGCGGCGGCGATCCGGTCGGGGTACTGCGCGAGGCAGCGCCCGCGGAAGTAGGCCCGGGTGTCGTCGGGCGGCTCGGTCACCGCCCTGCGCACCTCGGCGTCGTCGAGCAACCGCTCCATCGAGCCGCGGGCGACGAGCCGGTGGTACAGGCCCTTGTCGGGCCGCAGGTCGGCGTACTGGAGGTCGACGAGGTGCAGCTTGGGGTCGTCCCACTTCAGGTTGTCGCGGTCGCGGTAGGACTCCATGAGCGCGAGCTTGGCGACCCAGTCGAGCTCCCGCCGGCACCGCATCGGGTCCTGACGCAGTCGCGTCAGCACCGACTCCCAGCGGGCCAGCACGTCGCGCGTCTGCTCGTCGGCGTCGTCCCCGAAGCGGTCGTCGACGTAGTCGCGCGCCAGGCCCAGGTAGATCTCCTGCAGGTCCAGCGCGGTGAGCGTCCGCCCGTCCTTCAAGGTGATGAGCCGGCGCAGGGTCGGGTCGTGCGACACCTCGTGCAGTGCGTTGACGGGGCCGTCGACGGCCAGGTCGTCGGAGATCGCGCGGGACTCGATGAGGGCGAGCACGAGGGCCGTGGTGCCGACCTTCAGGTACGTCGAGATCTCGGACAGGTTGGCGTCGCCGATGATCACGTGGAGCCGCCGGTACTTGTCCGGGTCGGCGTGCGGCTCGTCGCGCGTGTTGATGATCGGCCGCTTCAAGGTCGTCTCGAGCCCGACCTCGACCTCGAAGTAGTCGGCCCGCTGGCTGATCTGGAAGTCGTGGCTGTGGCCGTCCTGGCCGACCCCCACCCGGCCGGCGCCGCAGATGACCTGGCGGCTGACGAAGAACGGGGTGAGGTGCCGGATGATGTCCGGGAACAGCGTGTCGCGCCGCATCAGGTAGTTCTCGTGGGCGCCGTACGACGCACCCTTGTTGTCGGTGTTGTTCTTGTACAGCACGATCGGGTTCTGGCCGGGGATGTCGATCGCCCGCGCCGCGGCCGCGACGATGAGCTCGCCTGCCTTGTCCCAGACGACGACGTCGCGAGGGTTGGTGCACTCGGGCGTGGAGTACTCCGGGTGGGCGTGGTCGACGTACAGCCGGGCCCCGTTGGTGAGGATGAGGTTGGCCAGCCCGACGTCCTCGTCGGTCAGCTGGCTGGGGTCGGCCACGCTGCGGCTGAGGTCGAACCCGCGGGCGTCGCGAAGGGGGCTCTCCTCCTCGAAGTCCCAGCGGGCCCGGCGGGAGCGTTCGCTGAGGGAGGCGTAGGTGTTGACCACCTGCGACGACGTGAGCATGGGGTTGGCCGACGGCGTGCCTAGCACCGAGATACCGAACTCGGTCTCGGTGCCCATGATCCGCCGTACCGTCATGGGTGCAGCCTACGTGCGAGTCTCCAGCCCACCCGAACGATCCGGCCCTCGTGTCGCTATGACCACTCCACGGTCGGATCTGTCGGTTGGTTGACCAGCTGGGCCTAGAGGTACTGGCCGGTGTTGGCGACGTTGTCGATCGAGCGGCCGGGCTCCGTGCCCTCCTTGCCGGAGATCAGCGTCCGGATGAACACGATCCGCTCACCCTTCTTCCCGGAGATGCGCGCCCAGTCGTCGGGGTTCGTCGTGTTGGGGAGGTCCTCGTTCTCCTTGAACTCGTCGACGCACGCCTGCAGCATGTGCTGGACCCGGATCCCCCGCTGGTTGCTCTCGAGGAGGTCCTTGATCGCCATCTTCTTGGCGCGGTCCACGATGTTCTGGATCATCGCACCGGAGTTGAAGTCCTTGAAGTACAGCACTTCCTTGTCCCCGTTGGCGTACGTCACCTCGAGGAACCGGTTCTCCTCCGACTCGGTGTACATCCGCTCGACGGTGCGCTGGATCATGGCGGCCACGCACTCCTGGCGGTTGTTGCCGAACTCGACGAGGTCGTCGCTGTGGAGCGGCAGGGTGGAGGTGAGGTACTTGGAGAAGATGTCCCTCGCGGACTCGGCGTCGGGGCGCTCGATCTTGATCTTCACATCCAGGCGGCCCGGCCGGAGGATCGCCGGGTCGATCATGTCCTCGCGGTTGGAGGCGCCGATCACGATGACGTTCTCGAGGCCCTCGACCCCGTCGATCTCGCTGAGCAGCTGGGGCACGATGGTGTTCTCGACGTCGGAGGACACACCGGACCCGCGGGTACGAAACAGCGAGTCCATCTCGTCGAAGAAGACGATGACGGGCGTGCCCTCGCTCGCCTTCTCACGCGCGCGCTGGAAGACGAGCCGGATGTGGCGCTCGGTCTCGCCGACGTACTTGTTCAGGAGCTCGGGGCCCTTGATGTTCAAGAAGAAAGACATGCCCTCCTCGCCCGTCTTGTCGGCGACCTTCTTCGCGAGGGAGTTCGCCACCGCCTTCGCGATGAGGGTCTTGCCGCAGCCGGGTGGGCCGTACAGGAGCACGCCCTTCGGAGGCTTCAGCTCGTGCTCCTGGAAGAGCTCGGGGTGCAGGTACGGCAGCTCGATCGCGTCGCGGATCTGGTCGATCTGGCGCATCAGACCGCCGATGTTGGCGTAGTCGATGTCGGGGACCTCCTCGAGGACCAGCTCCTCGACCTCGGTCTTCGGTATCCGCTCGTAGATGTAGTTGGACCGCGTGTCGAGCAGCACCGAGTCACCGGCGCGCAGGGTGGTGCCCCGCAGCGGCGCCGCTATCCGGACGACGCGCTCCTCGTCGGCGTTGGCGATGACGAGGGCGCGGTCCCGGTCGGCCAGGATCTCTTTGAGCATGACGACCTCGCCGACCTCCTCGAACTCGAGGGCAGCGACGACGTTGAGCGCCTCGTTGAGCATCACCTCCTGGCCACGGGCCAGGTCGACCGTCTCCACGTTGGGGCTCACGTTGACCCTGAGCTTGCGTCCACCGGTGAAGACGTCGACCGTCCCGTCGTCGTTGGTGGCGAGATAGGTGCCGAAGCCGGTCGGCGGCTGGGCGAGCCGGTCGACCTCCTCCTTGAGCGTCATGATCTGGTCCCGGGCCTCGCGCAGGGTCGACACCAGGCGCTCGTTCTGCGAGGTCAGGGACGCGACCGAGGACTGGACCTCGGCCAGTCTCTGCTCGAGGAACCGGGTCGCCTGTGGTGAGTCGAGCAGCCGACGCCGCAGCTCGGCGACCTCGGCCTCGAGGTATCCGACCTGGTTGCGCAGCTCGTCGGCCGCGCTACCGCGGCGCGCGGACCTGTCGTCTTGTGCACTCACCACAACCACCTCCACTGGAGGACCACTTCTTCGACCCTACCTGTGGACTGCGTCTTGTCACCGCCGTTTTGTTACGTGTCTGTATCAGTCCGCGACAAAGCCGTCGATGTGGGATCAGTGTCCGCAGGAAGCGGCGCGCGCGGTCCCGTGTAGTCCGGTCCGTACGCGCCGGGCGACGGCCGTCTGGTCCGGCGAGGTGCCGTGACCCCGGCGGCCAGGCGTCTGGTGACCACCAGGAAGCCGGTATGGCCGTTCATCCGGTGCTGGGGACGCACGGCCAGCCCTTCGACGTGCCAGCCGCGGAC
>JAWWPH010000154.1:0-5826 GCA_033850875.1 Nocardioidaceae bacterium
GACCAGGTGTCCGGCGCCGCGACCGAGCAGACCTCCACCGAATGGTGACGGCTCAGGACGGGACGATGGAGTTCGCGGACGTGATGCGTCCGGATACGCCTCTAGGTTGGTGACATGACCACCACATTCGGCTTCACACCTGGCCAGCCACCCGAATGGGACCTGGAGCGGTTCCTGCACGGCGCCGAGATCGACACGGCGGTGATCACCTTGGAGCGCAACCGCCGCACGTTCGCCTGGAAGTGTGCCGACGTGAGCACGGAGGGGCTCCAGGTGCGCCTCGGCCGGTCGACACTCACGCTCGGCGGTCTGCTCAAACACCTCGCGTGGGTCGAGGAGCTCTACTTCCAGAACTACTTGGGCGGTGGCGCACTCATGGCGCCGTTCGATCAGCTGGACCTCGAGGCCGATTGGGAGATCTGGCCCTGGACCGCGGCGGCCGACGATCAGCCTGACGCCCTGCGTGCCCTGTGGACTGAGTCCGTGCACCGCTCCCGGGGGGCCTTGAGCGAAGCGCTGACCCGGGGCGGCCTGGAGCAGGCGACGCACAACG
This sequence comes from Nocardioidaceae bacterium, assembly GCA_033850875.1. Lineage (GTDB taxonomy): Bacteria > Actinomycetota > Actinomycetes > Propionibacteriales > Nocardioidaceae > DASQEH01. Next base: position 554 of record JAWWPH010000154.1, read on the forward strand.
GCATGAGCCTGCGCCGGCTGTTGGTGGACATGATCGAGGAGTACGCCCGCCACACCGGACATGCGGACCTGCTGCGCGAGCAGGTCGACGGCACTACTGGCGAGGGTGCCCCCCAGGACTTCCCGGTCCCCTGAGGCGGCGGCTCGAGCGTTTCCGACGTGATCGCGTGGCCGATCGTTCGCGATCAGAGTGCTGCTGCACGACGGGCGAGCGGACTCACACGTCGCTGACGGCGCCCTGACCTGTCGAAGACTGCTGGAACTCCCACCGCGTCGGGCTGGCCTCGATCGACTCGAGGCCACGAGGCGCTATCGACCACCGTTGAGTCGTGCATCAGGTCTGCGGCCCTTCGCAGCGGCCTCACCGCAAGGGAGCCGCCGTCAGTACGACCGCATCAGGTTCCACACGCTTCGCAGCTGGTGCTGGCTGAGAGCCATGAGCGACCTGCGGATCTCGTCTCTCATCGCCTGTAGCTGCGGATCGGGTCCGCCCTTCGAGGCTGCCCCGACCTTCGCTGCCTGCCTCTTGCCGGTGTAGCCGCGGACCTTGTGCACGACCGCGTGCAGCTGTGACCGGTTGAGGTTCATCACCGCGGGGCGGATCTTGTCGCGAAGACGGAAGATGGGCAGCATGACGCCGAGCTGCCGGTTGGGCGTGAATGCGTACTGCAGGTTGTTGGTGCAGTACACGTGCAGCATCTCCATCGACATGGTCATGTCGGCGTGGCCGTGCGGACGAGGAATGGACCCGAGATGGGGCAGGGGCGTGCCGTTGAACATCTCACCGGCGACCTTGCCGTCGTAGATCAGGGCTGCGGTCGGGCTTGTGGGGTGTACGCCCTGGGAATGCACCGGGTTGAACAAATGCGTCTGGCTCGTCGACCTGGTGTGCCCTGGCCGCCAGGTCGGCTTGAGCTGTGCGACCGTGTGGGTGGCGCAGAACTTGTTGACTCCGCCCAGCACCTTCTTCGCGTAGGCGCGATCCTTGTCGGACGCGGCGCGGATCTTCGGTACATAGGTGGAGTGGTCGGGGTCGACCATCTCGACCTTGTTGCCTGTAGGGCCGGTCATCACCATCGGGTGCTTGGAGTGGTGGCTCGAGCTCGCGCTGCCGGCCGCGTAGGAAACCACTGTGGCGGACAGGCCGATGCACCCCACGAGGGCGGCGACCGTCGTCCCGACGGTCAGGCTTTTGGAAGGTTTCACGCTGTGGCCTCTCAGAATCCTCATTACTCGAAGTAACAACTTGATCACAGAAGGCACCCACCATGCGGATGAAGCTGACTAAATGGTCTAGATGACTGAGGGAGGTCCGACTTTCCGTACGAGGCCCCGAGCTCACCAACTCACGGGGCTCTGTGGCCCGTTGCTCGTCACCGGCCCTGTGAACCTCGTGCTGGAACGGACACACCAGGGCGTTGCCTGTCCAAAGGGGCGACGTATACGTGACGCGAGCGGTGCAGAGGGCAAGTCGACGTGCCGACGCTCGTCCGCGTGCGCCGCACTCGACACCGGGGGCAGCTCCTCCCGGATGGACCGGACCAGGTCACCGCCGTAGAACACGACGACCCAGCAGCTCCGCAATGTACATGTCGACAGCTGTGACGGATCAGGAGTAGAAACCGTCGTGTGCCGCTGACACCGTGCTCCGACCTGTCGGCCGCTGACTGGATCGTCGACAGCGGCATTCCTTGGGAACAGCTGGTCGGGTTCGGACCGCCCGGCTTCCCGGCGTACGCCAGGCTCCGGTTCTTCCCTGATCCCGCCTTCGAAGGGCAAAGCCAGAACGACGTCGACCGTGATCGCGACGCGCCGTCCGACATCGCACGACTTCGGGCCTCGATGGAGACACTGACGCGGCATACGGGCACGCCCGATGCCTGCTACTTCTGCGTCTGGGAAGGCTGGCCCCTCCAAAGGCGCGAGGGTACAGCCGAACGCTCGGTGCACCCCTCGGTGGTCCTGGACGTCCCGCAGGCCGTGATACCCAACCGCGCCTACTTCCTGCTCGAGGGAGAAGCCTCCGATCTAGCCAGCTGGGATGCGACTCGGGCATGGCTGGGACATCGCAGGCTGCTGGACGTACCCCCGGCGTTCATGTGGCCAGCCGACCATGCCTGGTGCATCGCCTGTGACGTCGACCAGCATTATGCCGGTATCGGAGCCGCCACCGAGGCCATCGACCAGCTCCTCGCTGATCCGCGTCTCGACCCGGTCCCAGCCGATCCTCGCGAGTTCCAGCCTGCTTACCGTTGAGTCGAGGCATTCCGGGGACGCCTTCCGCCCTGGCCGACGATCGTCGCGCGGGGGCACAGCGCGCCGGCGAGGACCGTCACCACGGTGGAAAGCCCTCCTGCCGGACAGCGGAGAAACCGAGATGTCGGCGAGTGACCCCGGGCGTACCCTCGCGGAGTGGCGCTCACCGTGACTCTGCTGGCGGACCGTCTTGCATCAGCGGAGGCTGTGGCGCGGATGAGGTGGCAGGAGTGGGGGCACTACCCGGAGCCGGAGGACCCCGCCTGGTGGCTGCGGACCACGGTTCGGGAGGCCGGCCGAGAAGCGCTGCCCGTGACGTTCGTCGCGCACGACGCGGACGACGAGGTTCTGGGAGCCGTTGGCCTGGACACCTATGACCTCGAGGAGCGGCGTGACACCAGTCCCTGGGTGACCGGCATGATCGTGCGCCAGGACCGCCGGGGCGAGGGGGTTGGCCAGACGCTGATGCAGCACCTGGAGCGGTGGGCAGCCGAGCACCACGTCACCGACGCGTGGGTCGGGACGGACCTGGCGGCCGGGTTCTACCAGCGGTGTGACTGGACTCCGGAGGAGACGTTCACGAGCAGTACGGGCCAGCAGATGACCGTCCTCCACAAGAAGCTCCTGTAGGCGCGGCCTGGTCGGCCGGATACCGCCACACGTAGCCTGCTGCGATGGACGACGCAACACCCGCACCACGCGTGCTCGTGCTCGGGTTCGATCCCTGCCGGGTGCCAGGGCCCTGGGACCCTAGGCCGGTAGCAGATGGCATCGAAGCCGGAAGGGCGCGCTTCGTCGAACATGGCCTCGGTGCTGAGTTCTGCCTCTTCGGCCTCGACGGCAGCGACGACGTGGAGGCGGTTGTCAGTGCCGCGCTCAGCGCCCAGGCGTGGGAATGCGTCGTGGTCGGAGGCGGTGTGCGGAACTCGCTCGCACTGTTCGAGCGGGTCGTCAATCTCGTCCGCCGGCACGCTCCAGGCGCCGCCATCGCGTTCAACGCGACGCCGGAGGAGACGTTCGACGCAGCCGCACGCTGGGTGGAAGCCGGCGGTTGATGCTCATGCCGAGCTCGATTGCGGCGCCCTTTGCCCCACGGTGGTCTTCGGGGACTGATCGAGGCTCGTCCACGGGTGTAGGACTGACTCATGGTGAGACGGGTGGCAGTGATATCCGACGTTCACGGGGTGCTGCCGGCCCTCGATGCAGTGCTGGCCGAGCCCGACCTCCGAGATGCCGACCTCGTCGTCGTCACCGGGGACATCGCCGCCGGCCCTCAACCGGGCGAGGTGCTGGACCGCCTCGCCGCCCTCGGCGACCGCGCCCTCCTGGTTCGCGGCAACGCGGACCGAGACCTCGTGAGCATCGCCCGGGATGGCCATACTCCCGACGGGACGCCGCCGATCGACGTCTGGGCAGCCCAGCGTCTGACAGCCGAGCACGTCGGAACCCTCGCAGCGCTCCAGCATCCGGTCGTGCTGACGCTGGACCGAGTCGGAGAGGTCGTGTTCTGCCACGGAAGCCCCCGCGACGACAACGAGGTCGTGCTCGTCGATACGCGACTCTCGCGATGGAGCGAGGTGTTGAGCGACCTGCCCGAGTCGGTACGGATGGTGGTCTGCGGACACACACATATGCCGTTCGCGCGTCTCGTCGACCGTCGCTGGATCGTCAACAGCGGAAGTATCGGAATGCCGTACGGCAGCCAGGGCCTGCCCTGGGCGCTCCTCACCGGCGACGGTGTGCAACTTCGCTTGACGGGCACCGACCCCGACACCCTCGCGGACGAGGTCGTCGCGGCCTGCTCCTATCCGCAGATCGGGGAGTGGACAGACACCTACCTCCGGCACCCGCCCAGCGACACCGACGCCGTCCTGGCGTTCGGCCCGCGGGACACGCGGCGCGCTGACTGGAACGAGTAGGTCCGCTCGGCGCGCCCTGTCGTGGCGAGTGGCCGGTCAGTCGACCACGCGGGTCAGTGGAGGGTCGGGACGTACCGGAGAAGCTGCATGCGGCCGTCGAAGGTACGCGTCGAGACCAGGTCCAGGTCCATGTCGGGCCAGTCGGTGAAGATGGGGAAGAGACCGGTCTGTCCGGTGACGACCGGGAAGACGACCAGCTGTACGAAGTCGACCAGACCCTGCCGCAGCAACGTCTTGTTGAGCGAGACGCTCCCCAGCGTCCGCATCGGCGCCGACTCCTCCTCCTTCATCGTGCGCAGCGCCGTGACCGCATCGTCGGCGACCACCTGCGTATTGGCCCACGTCAGCGGTCCTTCGAGCGTGGTCGAGAAGACGACCTTGCGGATCTCAGCCATCCGCGCGAACGTGGGGTCCTCGTGCTCGGCAACGATCTGCGACATCACCCGGTACGTGTTGCCACCCATCACGATGACCTGGTCCTCGGCGAGCTTCTGCTCGAGCCACGCCATGAGTTCGGGCCCCTCCTTGCCGTAGTAGCCGGGCCAGCCGTCGGCCCCGGCGAAGCCGTCGAGGCTGGTGAAGAGGTCGATGGTCAGCGTGCTCATGGCGCCTCCTGCACAACGTTGGATGTCGCTGTCTGGAAAGAGGTAGACCCCCGCTCACGACAAACCTCATCGGCGCGACGCCAGGAGAACAGTCCGCAGTGCTTCGCGTGACCCGTCCGCGGTGCCCTTGCGCTCATCTGGTCGGAGTGTCTCGCAGTGCCGCGACGCGCGTCAGGGACGCCGCGCGAAGGACCGGGCTCCCAGCCAGCGGGGCACAGTTGCGCGGTACGCCTCGTAGTCCGAGCCGAACTTCGCGAGCAGCGCGGACTCCTCCGCCGCGATCTGCAGCCGGTCGATGAGGACGGTGAAGGCGGCCACTGGGAGCAGCGCCGTTTTGGCCCCCAGTCGGACCGCGTTGGCGACGAGCAGTCCCGTCAAGCCGACGTACATCGGGTTGCGGCTCAGCGCGTTCGCGCCGGTGGTCACCAGGACCGAAGCCTGCTCCGGATGGACCGGTACCAACGTGGTCCCCACACGACGGAACCGCCGTGCGG
>JAWWPH010000157.1:0-4050 GCA_033850875.1 Nocardioidaceae bacterium
ATGTCGGCTCGCTGCAGCAGCAGCTCGGCCTCGAGACCGTGTGCGCCGGAAACGACGAGTCCAATGCTGGCTTCGACGTCGAAGTCGACGTTCTCGACCCGGAAGGGCGTGTCCAGAGCGAGCTGCAGCCTTCCCGCGACCAGGTTCACCGCTGCCACGTCGACGACGGTCGGCAGGAGGATCGCGAACTCGTCCCCGCCGAGCCGTGCGACCGTGTCCGCGTCCCCTAGCGCCTGGGTCAGGCGGCGTCCGACCTGGGACAGCAGGATGTCTCCGAACTGGTGCCCGAACGTATCGTTGATCTCCTTGAAGCGGTCCAGGTCGATCAGCAGCAACCCGACCCTGGTGTCGTCTCGGTCGGCGGCCTGGAGGGCCTGGGTGAGCCGCTCGTCGAGCAGTTTGCGGTTGGGCAGCCCGGTGAGGGCATCGTGGAGAGCGTCGTGGATGGCCTGCGCCCGCTCGAGGTTGCGCAGGCGCTGGAAGCCTCGCGTGACCGAGGCCAGGGCGGCCGCGATCAGCAGACCGAGGATGAACACCAACGGGGTCAGCCGGCTGGTGACCTTCTCGAGGTGCTGCAGGTGCGCCAGTTGCGCGAGGGACGCCCGGTGATGGAGGTCGGCCGCGTCGCCCACGGCCGTCTCGACCGACTCGTACGCGGGGTCCGCCTGCTTGTGGTCGAGGTAGGCGACCTTGACCGGACGGTGCTGGTCCACCGCGTCGAACATCCGGATGATCGCACCGAGGTACCTGCCGTGGTCGGCGAGCACGGTCGTGCTCAGCTTCCAGTCGGCCGGGCCGCCGTCGGCCTTGACCTGTGTCATCGCCTGTACCAGGTTCGTGGACGCGGCGTTGAAGTCGGTCCAGACGGCTCTGGCAGGTGTGAGCCGGTACTGCTGCTCGAGCGCCTCCTCCTCGGCGACGGCAGACGCGGCGGCCGCGTAGTCGTCGGAGAGGCGGCTCGCGGCGGCGGCGTGGTCGGCAGCCACGGAAGTAGCGTGGGAGGACCACAGGGCGAACAGGCTGATGCCGAGCAGCGTGACGACCAGGCCGATGCTGGCCATCCAGTTGCGGCGGGCTGTGCGGGACCCGCGCTCCTTCGACCAGAAGCCGATGACCGGCACGTTGCTGCTGCCCGCGTGAGGTGCCACTATCCCGGCTCCCTACGTCGAGGCGGTCGCGGTGGATACCGGAACCTATGCAAGTGTCTCAAGCAAACGCCCTGGATGCGGATGAATGTGACATTGGGTGTATTGTATGTCACAGACAGTAGCGGCTCTGGTTGACTTCCTAGGCTGGGGCCATGCCCGCAGAGGTGGCGTCATCAGGCCAACGCGCAGAGCCCCCATTCCAGGCGCCCGAGCGAGCGATGCTGGAGGCGTGGCTCGACTTCCACCGCGCGACCCTGCTCAGCAAGTGCGACGGACTGGTCGGTGACCAGCTCTCGGCCCGCTCGGTACCGCCGTCCCGGCTGAGCCTGCGGGGCCTCGTCCGCCACCTGACGGAGGTGGAGCGGAACTGGTTCCGCCGCACGCTTGCAGCGGAGTCCGTCGATGCGGTGTACAGCGACGAGGGACACGGGGGCGGCGACTTCTCGGGCGCCGGTGCGACGGACCCGGCCGCAGACCTGCAGCGCTTCCGCGACGAGGTCGAGCAGTGTCGCGCGGTCGCTGCCCGGTGTCCCGACCTCGACACAACCGCCACGGGCGTACGTGACGGGCAGCAGGTAGTGGTCTCCCTTCGCTGGATCTACGTACACCTGATCGAGGAGTACGCGCGCCATAACGGCCATGCCGATCTCCTGAGGGAGGCCGTGGACGGGGCTACCGGAGTCTGATGTCCCGACGGGGCACCGGACCTCCTCAGGCGGCGCCAGCCGGTCGCTGTCCTTCGCGAACGCTATGGATCAGTCCGAGGTCGATGCGGCGGGGTCACCGCGGCGACCGGCCGCCTCCCGCAGCGTCCGCTCGCGTACGGCGTGCTCGTCGGTGCGCGCGTCGTAGGACCAGAAGCCCCGTAGCAGTCCGGCCGTGACGGCGACCCCGCCGACGCAGAGCAGGCCCCCGCTGGCGATGGCGCCGCGCACGCTCCACGCGTCCGCGACGAAGCCGGATCGCATCTGGCCGCCGAGGGGCCCGAGGGAGTACGACAGCATCTCGATCCCGGCGAGGCGTCCCCGTACGGAGTCGGGAATCGTCTGGTTCCAGATGGTCCCGCGGAAGATCCCGCTCACCATGTCGCCGGCGCCGGCGACGACAAGCGCCAGCAGGGCCCACCAGACGTTCGGAGCTACACCCACGAGGCCGATGGCGCCTCCCCAGACGGCAGCGGAGATGACCACGGCTCGCCCGTGATGATGGACCCGGGCGGTCCAGCCCGAGGTCGCCGTGACGAGCAGACTGCCCACGCTCTCCGCCGAGTACAGCAGCCCCAGCATTTCCGGCGCCGCGAACACCTGGGTCGCCAGCGCGGGGAACAGCACGATCGGCATGGCCATCACCATGGCCACGATGTCGACGACGTACGTCCCGAGCAGGTCGCGGCGGCCGACCGCGTAGCGCAACCCCTCGACGATGCCGGCGAGGCTGGGCGGGTTGGACCGGTCGACGGCGGGATAGGGGTGCATCCGGGCGAACAGTGCGGCGGCCACCACGAGACCGGACACGTCGACGGCGTAGCACCACGCGACCCCGGCCACCTGGATGAGCACGCCGCCGACAGTAGGCCCGACCAGCACGCTCGCGTCCCGGCCCAAGGAGGTGACGGCGCTCGCCGCCGGAAGCAGCTGGTGGCGTACGGTCCGGGGGACCAGCGCCTCACGAGACGGACGCTGCAACGACTGCGCAGCGGAGAGCAGCCCACCGATGAGGTAGATCAGCCACACGCTGGGCCTTGCCAGCAGCGAGTTCGCCAACAGCCCGGCCGTCAAAGCGACCTGCGCCAGACCAGTGGCCACCAGGAGACGCCGACGGTCGGCATGGTCGGCCAGCGCTCCGCCGTACAGGCCGAACACGACGAGGGGCACCAGCTCGACGGCGCCCAGTGCGCCGACAGCGAAGTTGGAGTGGGTGAGGTGGTACAGCTGGTACGGCACCGCGACGTACGAGACCATGCCGCCGAGGTAGAAGACAGTCCCGCCGTAGAAGAGCAGGCGGAAGTCGCGAGACTCCGAGAGCGGCGTCGTATCGAGCCGAAGGCCCGCTATCCGCTCTGTCCAGCTCACCGCGTCAGGGTGTCAAAGCGCCGATTGCTTTACCAACCGATTGCCCCATGCTTCGGACGGCGCTGCGGAGCCCCGGCAGGGCGAATGCCCGCGCTCGGCGATACATCTGTGCCCGGTCGAGGCTGCATGTGCGCCCGGTCGACGCGACTTTTGCGCCCGGTCGACCGGGGGTCGGCGGGGGCGGACGTAGGCTCGACACCGTGACCACTTCCAGTGCCGTCGAGCTGGTGGTGCTGCTCGACGACGACGGCGAACCGACGGGTGTCGCACCCAAGTCCGAGGTCCACCACTCGGCGACGCCCCTGCACCTGGCCTTCTCCTGCTGGTTGGTCGACGAGCAGGGGCGCACCCTGCTCACTCGTCGCGCCGGCGTCAAGCACACCTGGCCGGGCGCGTGGACGAACTCGTTCTGCGGGCACCCCGGCCCCGACGAGCCGATCCCCGACGCGGTGCACCGTCGGGCCCGCTTCGAGCTGGGCGCCGACATCAGCGATCCCGTGGCCGAGCTGCCCGACTTCCGCTACCGGGCGGTGATGGACGACGGGACGATGGAGAACGAAGTGTGTCCGGTCTACGTGGCCCGACTGCGGACGCGACCGGAGCCGAACCCCGCCGAGGTGGCGGATCTTCGCTGGGTCCCCTTCGCAGACCTCGCGTCAGCGGTGGAGGCGGACCCTTCCTCGTACAGTCCCTGGATGCGCGAGCAGCTCGACGCTCTGCTGAGTGCGGGCTGGAGCCCGCCGTCGCCCTGACCACCCGAGTCGGCGGTGGCGAAACCCGCTTGCGCAGCGCCGACCGGCTCTGGTCGGCTGTCCGGGTGGACGCTCACG
>JAWWPH010000170.1:0-2554 GCA_033850875.1 Nocardioidaceae bacterium
CGTGAGCGAGCCGCCGGAGCATGTCGCGAGCGGCGTGACCGACGACGACGGCCGGGTGGCCGAGCTGGGACCGGACGACCTGCCGGCCGCCACCTACCAGCTCACATTCGACAGCGGCTCCTACTTCGAGCGCCACGGGGTCGCCGCCTTCTTCCCCAGCGTCGCGATCACGTTCTCCACCGCGGCGAGCGAGCGGCACTACCACGTGCCCCTACTCCTCGCCCCGTTCGCCTACTCGAACTCCCGCGGAAGCTGAGGAGTCGGTACCGATGAGCATCGTGCTCGGAGCAAACCAGTACGGCAAGGCCGAGAACCGGGTGGTCCGGATCTACCGCGACACGCCTCGCCACGAGATCAGGGACCTCAACGTCTCTACGGCACTGCGCGGCGACTTCGCGGCCGCCCATCTCGAGGGCGACCAGTCGCGCGTGCTTCCCACCGACACCCAGAAGCAGACCGTGTATGCCTACGCCAAGAAGGTCGGCGTCGGCCAGATCGAGGACTTCGCGCTCGCCCTCGGCCGGCACTTCATCGGCGACATCGAGCCCGTGCACGGAGCCAAGATCTCGATCGAGGAGTACGCCTGGGAGCGGATCGCAGTCGACGGCGTCGAGCACGACCACAGCTGGGTCCGCAAGGGCCAGGAGACGCGGACGACCGTGCTGACCATCGACGGCAAGGGGGGCCCGGAGACCCTCGTGTCGGGGTTGCAGGACCTCGTCGTCTTGAAGTCGACCGGCTCGGAGTTCCACGACTTCCTCGTCGACGAGTACACGACGCTGGCGCCCACCACGGACCGGGTGATGGCCACCTCGCTGACGACGCGATGGCGCTACGTCGGCACCGACGTGGACTGGGGAGCCGCGTACGTCGCGATCCGCCGGCTCCTGCTCGAGCAGTTCGCGACGGTACACAGCCTCGCGCTGCAGCAGACCCTGTACTCGATGGGGAGGGCGGTACTGGAGGCCCGCCCGGACGTGGCGGAGATCCGGTTCTCGGCACCCAACAAGCACCACTTCGTCTACGACCTGTCGCCGTTCGGTCTGGACAACCCCAACGAGGTCTTCCACGCCGACGACCGGCCCTACGGGCTCATCGAGGCCGCGGTGACACGAGACGACGCACCCGACGCGGGCCGCGCCTGGGACACGGTCCCGGGCTTCTGCTGACACGCTGCGGGCAGCTCACGACCACGAGGAGCACGAGAGATGGAATTCCTACGGCCGGCCAGTATGGCCGAGGCGCTCGCCGCGAAGGCGGAGTACCCGGGCGCGCTCCCCATCACCGGTGGCACGGACGTCATGGTCGAGATGAACTTCGACCGCCAGCGTCCCGCCGCACTCATCGACCTGACCGGCATCCCCGAGCTGGCGCAGTGGGACACCGACGACGGCCGGGTCAGGATCGGTGCGGCCGTGACGTACTCGCGCATCATCGGCGAGCTCGGTGACCGGCTGCCCGGGCTGGCGATGGCGGCCCGCACGATCGGGTCGCCGCAGATCCGCAACCGTGGAACGGTCGGCGGCAACCTGGGCGCGGCCTCGCCCGCCGGGGACTCGCACCCGGCCCTGCTCGCCGCCGACGCGGTCATCGAGCTGCAGTCGGAGCAGGGCAGCCGGATGGTCGCGGCCGAGAAGTTCTACCTCGGCGTCAAGCGCAACGCCGCCCGCTCCGACGAGCTGATCACCGCGATCCACCTCACCCCTCCGTCCGGCCCCCAGCAGTTCAGCAAGATCGGCACCCGCAACGCCATGGTGATCTCGGTGGCGGCGTTCGGCCTGGCGCTGCACCCCGACCGCAAGGAGGTACGCACGGGCGTCGGCTCGGTCGCGCCGACCCCGCGCCGGGCCTACGAGGCGGAGACGTTCCTCGCTGCCGCGCTCGACGAGGCCGGGCTCTGGGAGTCGCGGGACGCGCTGCCGGAGGGCCTCGGTGACGAGTTCGGCCGGCGGGTCAGCGCGGCCGCCTCGCCGATCGACGACGTGCGCGGCACCGCGGCGTACCGGCTGCACTCCCTCGCGGTGATGGCCCGCCGCGCGCTCACCTGGGCCTGGAGCGACTACCGCCGACCATCCGACGTGGGGAAGGACTGACGACATGCGGATCACCGCAACCGTGAACGGCCAGCAGCGAGAGGTCGACGACGTCTGGGAGGGCGAGAGCCTGCTGTACGTGCTGCGCGAACGGATGGGACTTCCGGGGTCGAAGAACGCCTGCGAGCAGGGCGAGTGCGGGTCGTGCACCGTGTACCTCGACGGCGTCGCCGCCTGCGCGTGCCTGGTGGCCGCGGGGCAGGTCCAGGGACGCGACGTCGTCACGGTCGAGGGGCTGGCCGGCGACGACGCCCTGCACCCGATCCAGCAGGCGTTCCTCGAGGCGGGTGCGGTGCAGTGCGGCTTCTGCACCCCGGGGCTGGTCGTGCAGGCCCACGACCTGCTCCAGCGCTCCGGACGGCCGAGCGACCCGGAGATCCGCGAGGCGCTGGCCGGCAACCTGTGCCGCTGCACGGGGTACGAGAAGATCCTGGACGCCGTCCGGCTGGCGGCCGAGCGGA